>JANYGM010000330.1 GCA_025362415.1 bacterium | reverse complement strand
CGTACACTGTTTGTTATTAGTGGTCTGTACCGTAGTGGAACGGAGGTCAGTCCACTAATAACAAACAGTAAGTTCGTTTTAAAAAGGGTTATGGTCTGACCTTCATTGCATTACGGTACAGACCATAATCCTTTTTAAAACAGTGTACGGTAGCAAAATTATATCATACATCACCTATCATATATCACACATAAATTAAATTTCCACTAAAAATTTGGTATAATGTCCATATAAAGACTGTACAGAGATTATTCCATCTAATTTTTCTACTGTTTGTTTGACAATATAAAGCCCCAAACCAGAACCATAACCATTAAGTGATGCCCTAAAAAACATATCAAAAATACGTGATAAATGCACGTTTTGTATTCCTTGACCATTATCTTCAAAGGTAAGTAAGATTTTGCGTTTGGTTATATCTTCTTGTGGTATTTCGTCAATATTTATTTTTAGATAGGGTTGTGGTTGGTATTTATTTTGGTATTTAATGGCATTTGAAAGCAAATTTTGGAAGATAATCATAATTCTTTTTTCATCTGAAAGAAAAATGCTTTTAAGATTATTATTTAGGATTATTTCAATATTTTGGGCATCTGGCATAAACGCCAAATTATCAGTAGTATCTTTGACAATTTGATAAAAATCAATTGGTTTGTGTTCTATTTCTAGTCTGCTATTGCGAGAGAAGTCAGCCATATCAGCAATAAAAGTATCTAATTTGTTGATACTTTTTACTATGAGTGGCACATACTCCTTAATATCTTTTTCTGCATTTTTAGTGTTTGAAAGCAAATCTACAATACCCAAAATAGAACGCAAAGGCGCACGCAAGTCGTGAGAAGAACGGTAAACGAAACTATCTAATTCATAGTTTGTTTGCAATAGTTGTTTTTCATATTTTTTACTTTGGGATATGTCACGGCTGAAAATAGTAACTCCTATAATTTTTTGGTTATTATCATAAATAGGATTAAATGAAGATTGTCTATAAAAAATATTCGTATCTGCTATGTATTGCATTTCTTGTGCAAATCTCTCTCCACTAAATGCTTTAGCATACAAATCAGCCCATATATTTTTTTCATTTTCATCTTGGGAAAGAGCTAATATGTTATCTCCAATTTTTATTTCTATACCATTTCTTATGGCAATTCTTTTTTTAAAGGCAGAATTAGCCGCAATAAGTAAATAATTTGCATCTATAAACCAGACCATATCTTCTGTGTTTTCAAGCATAGAAATCATATTTGCTTGGTCTTTTTGCCTATCATCTAAATTTTTTTGTAAGTCAAATTCTGCTTTTTTTAGTGTTGTAATATCTTTCTGAAAGCCACAAATGCCTATAATTAGTCCATTGTCATTGCGTAGAGTGATATAATTTCTATCCAGCCAAACTTCAGAATTGTTTATTTTATGTTCTAATATTATATTTTTAATATGTTTGTTATCAAAAATGAGTGATACCATTTTTTTCCATTCTTCAATATTATTAGAAAAAATGTCTTTGATATTTTTATTGGTAATATCTTCCACAATACCATATTGAGCGCAAAATTGTTGGTTTACTTGCTCAAAACGTAAATTTCCAACTGCATTTTCAAGGATTTTTTCTTTTTCAATGGCATCAATACTATCATTCCAAATAATAGCCTCGTGGGCATAAAGCACAAAAAGCCCCTCCAGCATTTCCTCAATAAAAATATCTAATAAAAGTTTATTGTTTTTTAGGAATTTTTCCTCCATAATTTTAGTTGTTTACTGTTTCTACAAAAGTAATAATAATTTACAATATTCTATAAAAAGTTCTATTTTACGTGTAAGATTTTGTATATTTGTGAGATTTTAAATATTTCTTCTTCCTATAAACCTCAAGGTTTTTAAAACTAAAAGGTTTGGTTAATGTAAAATGATGCAAAATAATTTTTATTTCTTACGCAAATTTTCCCAAGAACTTGCCCACAAACTTGCAGGAATGCGTATTTTCACTTGTTTTTCTCAAAATAAAGACGAACTTATCATAGGCTTTGCCGCCTCTAATGAAAAAAAAGACGTTTATATACGTGCTAGTTTGCTTTCTGATTTTGCGTGCCTAAATGTGGTTACTGATTTTCAGCGTGCCAAAAAAAATTCTGTTGATTTATTTACAGATTTATTTGATTGTAAAGTCGTAGCTATCAAGCAAATAAATAATGATAGAAGTTTTAGTATTTCCCTAGAAAATAATTCTAAACAACACACCAACGAAAGATTTGAATTACTTTTCAAAATGTATGGAAACAGGTCTAATGTTGTACTTTTTAAAGAAAAATCACAAGATTTAGAAACAGAAAATATTGATAAAAATCTAGAAATAAGTGAACAAAAAAATTCAGAAAAAGATAATTCTAAGTATGAAATTATTGAAACTTTCCACAAAAAACTACAAGCTGACTGGGATATTATCTATGAAAATATAGCCAAAAATATTACGCAAAATTATGATTTTTTTGCTCAAAATGGCATTAAAAAAACTTTTCCGACTTTTGATAAAACCATTTTTGATTATTTAGAAACCAAAGAGTTTTCTACACAAACTACAGAAAAACAATGGGAAATACTGCAACATTTTTTTAGTTTATTAGACGAAAATAAATTTTATGTAGGAGAAAAAAATAATATTACTGAACTTGTACTTTTCCAAGATGATACACTAGCACCTGCGCTTGCAAATGTACGTACCTATACAAGTGCCATTATTGCTATCAATGAGTTTTACTATTCTTACTCAAAACTTACATCACTTGATAAAGAAAAAGCAGAGGTACTGAAAAAACTCTTAAAACTCAAAATAAAGACTCAAAATTACCTTAAAAAGACAGAAGAAAAAATGCTTTCTTTTCTAGATAGTTCACGTAATGAGGAAATAGCTAATGTTTTGATGGCAAATTTGCATATTATTCCTGCCAAAGCAACTGCCGTTACTTTGTTTGATTTTTATCAAAACAACGACCAAACTATCAAACTTAAAGCAGACCTTTCTCCACAAAAAAACGCAGAAGTTTATTACAGAAAAGCCAAAAATGAAAAGATAGAAATAGCACAACTAAACAAAAATATTGCACAAAAAGAAATAGAATTAAAGACCTTTTTAACGCATATTGATAAGATAGAAGGCATAATCCACCTGAAAGATTTGCGCAAATACGTCAAAGAAAATACCAAACTTTTTGATGAAGTACGAGATGAAACCACGTATTTATTTAAAAGATTTGAGTTTAAAGATTTTGTTATTTTAGTAGGAAAAAGTGCTAAAAATAATGATTTACTTACACAAAAATATACCTACAAAGAAGACCTTTGGTTGCACGCAAAAGATGTAAGTGGCTCTCACGTAGTCATCAAATTTAGGGCAGGAAAGCCTTTTCCAAGTGATGTAATAGAAAAAGCTGCCCAACTTGCGGCTTATTATTCAAAACGCAAAAATGATACACTTTGCCCTGTGATTGTTACGCCCAAAAAGTTTGTCAGAAAACCCAAAGGAATGGCAGATGGACAAGTAATGGTGGACAAAGAAAGTGTTGTTATGGTCGTTCCTAGTGAGTTTTTACTGTAATATTCACCTAAAAAATACCAAAAATATATTTTTCTTACTAAAATTTTGTGAAAGTCATAATAGTTTAGTAATTTGGAAAAAAATGTTATCTTATCTCTCCAAAAATTCAAAACTTTTGGAGAGTTAAAAAATCTATCAAACTAAAAAATTATTTATTATGAAAATGAGTCACCAAACAACTCTGAAAAAAATGTCAGAAAAAATGTTCAAAAAAACGCTTATAATGTCGTTTTTCTGCTTATCTAGCCTTGTGTTAAGCGGTTTTTTTAGTCCAATTTTAGCACAAGATGGCACAAATTTGGTGCAACGCTTGCCTACAGACGTAATGGGAATTATTGCTATCAATGCTGAAAATTACTCTAAAAAAGGTGATTTGAACAAATTGATGGAACTTGATTTTATGAAAGATTTTGACAAAAAATTGAAGGAAAGTAGCCCAAATCATTATGATATGGTTTCAAAAATCTACAAAGCTCCCAAACAAGCAGGAATAAACCTTTTCCCAAAATCTTATGTTTTTGCGCTTAATTTGGATAGTCTAACGGCTTTTGGCTATCTTTTCAATGTGTCGGACAAATCAAAACTTGACGAACTTGCTAACAAAATTGTGGCAGATAGTAAAGACAAACTTTTTGTAGGCGAGAAACAAGGCTTTAAATTTTTCTCTGATAATAAGACAACAATGGCTTGGAATGGTCAAATTGCAGTAATGATGGCTATTGAAGGCTCACAAAAATACAATCCTAATGAAACGCAAAACTATGACGACCCAGATTATTATGCCAAACAAGAGGAAAAAGAACGCCTTTATACACAAAAAAAAGGTGATGTAATGGCTAAACAAATTCAGTCAATTATTGAAGGGCAGAAAAACAGCATTACCAATAATGCAAACTTCCAAACCTTTAATAATCAGCCTTTTGATGCAGGAATTTGGATAAATTATCAAGTGTTTAATGGTGCTTTTTTAAAAGTTTTTAAGGAGTTTGGAAGTGCTATGGGGTCAGAGAAAAAAATGATGGAAAAATTTTCTAGCGTTATGAAAGACAACTATTTGCACATGTTTTTTAATCTCAATAAAGGCAATGCTACGTTTTCTGTGCATACATATATGGGCGAGAAAATGACCAATCTTTCACAAGGAATGTACGACAAACGCATCAATCCTAAGTTTTTTGATTATGTAGATGGCACTAATACGCTTGGATTTTTGGCGGTTGCAGTGGATATGCGTAAGTATTATGATATGTTTATGGGGCTTTATATCCCATTTTTGGAGCAAGCACCCAAAGGAAAACAAATTATTTCTGCCATAGAACTTGCAGGCATTGCTACTGATGAAGACGCTATTTTGAATCTTTTTAAAGGTGATTTGATGATTGCTATTACAGATGTGAGAGAAGTAAATGTTGTTTACAAAGATTATCAATATGATGGAGATAAGTATGTGGGCGAGGTTGAAAAAACGAGAAAAGAACAAAATCCAGTATTTGTGGCTATGTCTAGTATAGGAAATCAGAAAAATGTAGATATTGTACTACGTGCTTTGGTTAATTTTGAGGCACTAAAAGAACAAAAAGGATATTACGAGTTTGTAGGCAAAACAGGTATGGCAAAAGTATATCTTATCTTAAAAGATGGTATGGTGATTATTTCTAATGATGAAAATCTTGTTTTGGAGCGTATTTTGCAAGGTAAAACAGTCGCAAAACCTGTAGAAAACCGTTTGCAAGATTTGACCAAAACTAATTCTCAAGTGTTTTTCACTAACTTTCCTAATGTTTTTGCGACTGTTCTCAAAACAACCAAAGATTTGAGCAAAGAAGACAAGAAAAACATTGAAGAACTCAAAAATAATATTGGAGAATTGCAGTTTAAAGGTGTGGAAATGAACGGAAAAGTTGCTAAATATGAAGCAATTATTGACCTCAAAAACAAAAAAGAAAATAGCCTTTATGTTGCACTCAAAATGATAGACTACTTTATGAGAAATGGTAAAGTAAAAACGTCAGAAACAAAAACTATTGATGGCAAAACGCTAGATGAACCAGCAGAAAAACCTAAAAAGAAGAAAGGAAAATAATTTTTCAATAACAGTTTTTAATAAAAGTGTACTAAATCTCAATTTAGTACACTTTTTATTTTTTAGAATTATAGAATTATTTTGAAGGAGAGCAATTCCATACTCAAAAAGTTGTATTAAAGTCCCTTTGGGGATTTAGGGGCTATTTACTTTCTTTGCCTAATTGCTTCAAAAATGACTATTGCAGTGGCTACAGACACATTCATAGAGTCTATTTTGCCTTGCATTGGTATAATGATATTTTGAGTAGCATTTTCTAGCCAAATTTTGGAAAGTCCTGTTGCTTCTGTGCCTAAAATGATAGCAGAAGGAGTTTTATAACTGATTTCGTCATAAGGTTTTGAGGCAGTAAGGGCAGTTGCATACATATTTATGTTTTTTGATTTCAAAAAAATAATTGCCTCCTCACTCGTACAAGCAACGACAGGTTTAGTAAAAACACAGCCAATACTCGCCCTAACGGCATTTGGGTTGAAAATATCCGTTTGAGGGTCGCAAATAATGACTGCATCAACATTTGCCGCATCAGCCGTTCTAAGTATTGCGCCCAGATTTCCTGGTTTTTCTACGCTTTCCAACACTATCAAAAGTGGATTTTTGGGTAATTTAAGTGTATTTAAGGTAGTAATTATTGGGCGAGCAAGTGCCACAATTCCAAAAGAATTTTCTCTATATGCAATCTTATCAAAAACAGGTTTGCTAACTTCAAAAAACTGTATTTTATTAAAATAATTTACATTGTTTTTTTTATATGTTTCAAATATCTCATTTACCTTAAATTCTGGTATGAGTTCTTTGCAAAAAAAGACATTTATTATTTCTATATTAGCACTAAGTGCAAGATTTAGTTCTATTTCACCCTCAATAATAATAAGATTTTGGCTTTTGCGCTCCGCAGATTTATCCAATTTCTGAATATTTTTTATTTTAGGATTTTGTGTAGAAGTGATTATTTCATACATAAATTTTGAGGTGTGAGATGTGATGTATGATGTGTGAGATGTGATGTATGATATGTGATATGTGATATGTGATATGTGATGTATGATATGAAGTGTGATGTAAATACATTGTTTGTTACTATTTTGTCCCATAAAATATATCATATATCACACATCAAGCCATATTCTTAAGATTTTCGTGGAGTTGTTTGGCTATAGAATGTAGATTTTGCGCTGTATGATTGATATTTTCTAATTTATCTGTAACAATTTGCGCTTTTTTAGTTTTTTTATTATTGATTTTTTCTGTACTAAAATTACTAGGTTTGTCTTCTTTTATTTCTATTTCGTTCTGATTATTTTTTATCATATCAACCATAGTAGTATTATTTTGGGTGATATTTTCTATATTTTGAGAAAGTTGGCTGATAGCAAATTCTTGGTTTTCAAGATAGTTTTTCATTTGGAAAAGTGCTTTTAAAGCCATTTGCATATCTTTTTGAAGTCCACGCAAAGCATCTTCAATATTGTCGGAAGATTTTTTGGCATTGTCCGAAATCTTTCGTATTTCATCAGCAATAACAACAAAACTTCTGCCTGCATCACCCACACGAGCCGCCTCAATAGCCGCATTGATAGCCAAAACGCCAGACTGTGCAGAAATTTCAGTCAAAATACGTGATGTTTTTTGCACTTCAGAAATACCTGTAATGAACGTATCTAGGCTTTTTTCTACATTTTCTGCACTTGTAAGCGTTTTTACTTTGTTTTCGTCTAACAAATTAAAAGCCTTATTGGTATTAAAAAACTCTTTTTCGTTTTGCTCTAAATTCTGCTCCAAATTTTGCAAAATCTTTTTTGAATTATTATCAAAATCATTACTAAAGTCTTCTTTGATAGTATTTTCATTCAAATCTTGTGTGATTTCTGTAAGATTTTTTTTGATAAAATTAGACTGACTTACAAGCTCCGTAGCAAACAAATGAAGTTCTGAAAAATCATCTTGACTAATAAAAATTTGATTAGTATTTTGCTTATTATTTGAATTGGTATTTGGACTAACTACTTCATTATCAATTTTATATAAATGAGTTTCTTTTTTTGGTTCTAACTTAATTTCTGTTCTATTTTTCTCAAAAAAGCGCAACAAATCATCATCTTCTTCATTTTCCAAAAGAGGTTTATTATTATTTGGGATAAGTTTATCCCGCTTTATGTTGTTGCCTAATGCCATTTTTGAGTGTTGTGAATTGTGAGTTGTGAACTAGCAATTGCTAGTGTGAGTTAATACAAAATGTAAAAACATACGTTACAACACACTTTTTTAGTCTAAAACTTGATACAAACCACAAAAATACACTTTTTTTGCACCAAATACAAATATTTATTCTAAAATGACTATCTCTAAAAACGAAAAACGAAATAACTTAATCTTTTTATTTTTACAATAACTTAATAATCAAAGTTTTACATTCGTACTTCGTACTTCTTAGTTCGTACCTTCTAATGCGGCTACTCCTGGCAATATTTTACCTTCCATATACTCCAAAAGCGCACCGCCACCCGTAGAAACGTAAGAAACGGCATCTCCAAAACCTAGATTATTGATAGCTGCTGCAGAATCTCCTCCACCAATCAAGGAAAAAGCTCCATTTTTTGTTGCGTCCACAACCGCTTTTGCTACTTCTGATGTACCTTTTGAGAACTTTTCCATCTCAAAAACGCCCATAGGACCATTCCAAAGAACAGTTTTTGAGTTTTTAATCACTTCTACAAATGATTTGATAGCTTTTTCTCCAATATCTAAGCCCATAAATCCTGCTTTAATATCCTCATTATCAGCTATTTCTGTGTTGGCATCATTGCTAAAAGCATCAGCAATAATACTATCTTGCGGAAGCATCAAATTAACGCCTTTTTCTTTTGCTTTTTTGATAAGATGCAATGCCAAATCTAGCTTATCAGCCTCTACAAGCGAGTTTCCTATGTTGCCACCCAACGCTTTGAAAAATGTGTAAGCCATTCCACCACCAATAATCAAATTATCAACTTTTTCCAACAATTTTTCTATCAGTTCTATTTTATCAGAAACTTTTGCACCACCCATAATTGCCGTAAATGGCTTTTCTGCGTTATCAAGGACTTTTTTAGCATTATCTAGCTCTGCCTGCATCACAAGGCCACAAACTTTATTTTCAAAAAATTGCGCAATAACTGCCGTAGAAGCGTGCGCTCTGTGTGCTGTTCCAAAAGCATCATTGACATAAACATCTCCTAATTTTGACAATTTTTCAGCAAAACTTACATCTCCTTTTTCCTCTTCCTTATAAAAGCGCAAATTTTCTAAAAGTAAGATTTCACCTGCTTTTAAGCCTTCTGAAAGGCTTTTTGCTTGCTCACCTATGCAATCATCAGCAAATTTTACTTCTACACCAAAAATATTAGAAAGTGGCGTTTGAAGATGTTTGAGAGAATATTTTTCTTCAAAACCACCCTTTGGACGACCCAAATGCGACATCAAAACCACGCTTCCACCCTCTGCCAAAATCTTTGTAATTGTTGGCACAACGGCTTTGATGCGTGTAAAATCAGTTATTTTATAGTTTTTATCCAGCGGAACATTAAAATCTACACGCACAAGCGCACGCTTTCCAGAAAAATTAAAATTATTAAGGTATTTCATTTTAAGGATTTATTTTGAATTAAATTAAATGTAAAAATACAGTTTAATACTGATTTTTCCTAAAAATTCAAAAAACAATAAAAAACCGCAATATTATTGCGGCTTTTGTTGGTTTTGATTACTAAAATGAGTTGTAAATAAAATTCTAATTTTGCATTTCTTAGTGCCTACTTAGTGTGAAAAAAAACGTGATTATATAACCATAAACGCTTTTTATTATTTACTTTTAGGTATTTCAAGTTCTTTGATATGAACAGCACAAGGCGGATACTCATAAATATACGCAAGCATCAAATTTATGTCTTTTTCATAGTCTGCCTGCAAATCTTCGTGGATTTTAGTTAGTTTTTGAAGTACAAAAACTGCTTTTTTTGACACATATTCTGCAAAAGTGCTTGCTCTTTTCTGATTTTGATGTAGCATTGTTTTATGTTTTCCAAAAGCCGTATTTACAAGTGCAATAGTAAGTTCTATTTCACCTATTTTATCTTTAGTAATCTTCACGTGTCGCCCAATATCCCCATTAAAATCACGCATAGACATCATCAGTTCGCCTGGCGTAAAACTGTATTTGTCATCATCTAAAATTGATTTCATCTCTACTAAAATAGCTTCTCGTTGTTCTAGTGTATTATTGTCATCTTCTAATAACTGATGATGTAACTTTTTTACAAGCATATTATCTTTGCTTATAAGCCTTAGCAAAAGTTTGTCTTTTTCCTCACCAGGCATTGTTACAATAGCCCATTTTAGTTGATCTGTAAGTTTTATCATTGATTTTGGGTTTAAATTGTCATAAAAAATGCTAATATGAGTTATATATTCATATTTCGTAACTCTTATTTCACATCTTTTCTAAGCTATAAAAAACAGATTTCTTTACCTTGTTCCAAAAATGGCACTTCCAACACGTACCATAGTAGAGCCTTCTTGTATGGCAAGTTCGTAATCCCCACTCATTCCCATAGAAAGCACTTTTAGGGCATATTTTTGTTGATATTTGTCAAAAAGTGTTTTTAGGCTCTGAAATTCTTGTTTGACTTGGGTTTGGTCGTTTGTAAAACTTGCCATTCCCATAAGACCAATAATAGCAATATTTTTAAGTAATTGATTATCAATAATTTGCAAAATTTCTTCTAATTCACTTTCTGAAAGTCCAAATTTGGTTTCCTCTTTTGCAATAAAAATCTGAAGAAGGCAATTCTGAATTTTATTGTTTTTTTTTGCCTCATTATCAATGACTTGTAAAAGTTTTAGGCTATCAACAGAATGAATAAGATGAACAAAAGGCACAATAATTTTAGCTTTATTGCTCTGCAAATGCCCAATCATATGCCAATTGATGTCTTTTGGCAAAGTTTGGTATTTGAGTAGCATTTCTTGTGGCTTATTTTCTCCAAAATGACGACAACCAGCCTCATAAACTTGCTCCAAATCCACTATGGGTTTTGTCTTGCTTACTGCCACAAGCGTTACAAGGTTAGGAATATTTTTTTGAAGGCTTTGATAATTTTCTTTAATAGACATTTTAAATCAGTAATTTTAAATTTTGAAGTGATTTTTAGTTTTTAATGGATAAGTCTATCATTTCCAAAATAATAGCACAGGCTTCTTCTATTTGCTCATTAGTAATGATAAGAGGTGGCGCAATACGCATAGCATTATCACAAAACAAAAACCAATCTGTAATAATACCATTTTCTATGGCATTATCAATGATTTTTTTGAGAACATCAAAGTTTTCAAATTCTACCGCCATTAGTAAGCCTTTGTTACGTATTTGTTTGATTTTTGGGTGAATAAGCAGTTTTTTGAAAAGATTTGCTTTGTTTTCAACCTCTGAAATTAAGTTTTCTTCCAAAATAACTTCCAGTGTGGCAAGTGCCGCCGCACAACTTACAGGATGTCCGCCAAACGTGGTAATATGCCCCAAAATAGGATTACTTTTTAGGCTATCCATTATTTCTTTTGACGAAATAAACGCCCCAATAGGCATTCCTCCGCCCATTCCTTTGGCAAGCACCAAAATATCAGGCACAATATCAAAATGCTCAAAAGCCCATAATTTGCCTGTGCGCCCAAAACCACACTGAATTTCATCTAATACAAGTAGCGTTCCAGTACGAGTGCAACGCTCACGCAAAGCCTTAAAATAAGTCGTACAAGCCACTTTTACGCCTGCTTCCCCTTGTATGGTTTCTATAAAAATGGCAGCAGTTTTGTTGGTTATTTTCTCCAAATCAGAAAAACTACCATAACAAATATGCTTAATATCAGGTAGCAAAGGGCGGAAATTTTGCTTAAAATTCTCATTTCCGTTGAGTGAGAGCGCACCTTGTGAACTTCCGTGATACGCATTGATACACGAGATAAACTCACTACGGTTGGTATAGCGTTTGGCAAGTTTCATTGCCCCTTCTATTGCCTCGCTACCAGAATTTACGAAATAACAGTTATTGAGGTTTTGTGGCAGATTTTCAGTTAGTTTTTTGGCTAAAAGATTTTGCGGCGTTTGGACATATTCACCATAAACCATTAAATGCAAATATTTATCTAACTGATTATGAATAGCTTGCAAGACTTTTGGATGTCTGTGTCCTACATTACTAACGCTTATGCCCGAAATAAGGTCAATATATCTTTTGCCTTGTGGTGAGTACAAATAAATATTTTCTGCTCGTTCTATTTCTATCAAAAGTGGGAAATCAGTCGTTTGAGCAAGATAATTCAAGAAAAGTTCTCTTTGTGTCATTTGAGTTATGAGTTGTGAATTATAAGTCGTGAATTAATATCTAATATATTGATTATCAATTTATTAAATATTATCAAAACTTATGTCAATACAAATATACTCTTTTTTACTGTATCAACTCACAATTTTTCCACTGTTATTGCGTGTTTTAGCGTAATGACACCACATTGCACTAATGACAGAAAAACCTAATTTTGGTTTGATTTTGCAAATATCCTATTATCTTTGTGGAAAGCGTGAATACATTGCTCTACGTAATTCGTTGTTGGTGTCGCTAACGCTAGAACACCAACAACGGCAGGAAAAACTAAATGGTCTATTGCTCCTTAGTTGGTATGCCTTTTTCCGCTGTTATTGCGTGTTTTAGCGTAGCGACACCACACTAATAACAGAAAAACCTAATTTTGGTTTGATTTTGCAAATATCCTATTATCTTTGTGGGAAGCGTGAATACATTGCTCTACGTAATTCGTTGTCGGTGTTGCTAACGCTAGAACACAAACAACGGCAGGAAAAACTGCCTATAAAGATGCAGGTTTTTTTAGACCCTGCGAGTTTTTTACCTCTTTTTAAACTCCGCCAAACCCTTTTCTAAGAAACTGCTAAAATTCTCAATATCAGCATTATAGCCTTCTGATTGTACCATTAAATTGCCTTTTGTGTCCAACAAACAATAATAAGGTTGTGCAATGGATTGGTATTTGTCAATTTGAATAAAAAAGTTTTTCTTACCCAAAGTAGTTTTTATTTCTCCATCTTTTTTTGCTTTATAATGCTCATTTTCAGGGAGTTCTGTTTTATCATCAACATACAAAGAAATCACTATATAATCATTTTTTAGCATCTCCAAAACTCGTGGATTTACCCAAACATTTTCTTCCATTTTCCTGCAATTAGCGCAACCGTGACCAGTAAAATCTAAAAAAACAGGTTTATTGACTTTTTTAGCATACGCAAGACCTTGCTCATAATCAAAGAAACCTTCAATACCAAGTGGCATTTTCAGAAATTCTGCATATTTTATTTTTTCTTTGAGATTTTTATTTTTTTCTGATGAATTAGAATTATTACCAGAATTATTAGCATTTTGTTTGATTAAATCATCTAAATCAAAGTTATTAGTCGTTTGTGGTGGAATAATCCCTGATAAAAGCGTAAGATTTGCACCAAAAAGACCAGGCAACATATACAAAGAAAAAGACAAACTAACCATAGCAAAAAGCAGACGAGGCACAGAAATTTTTTCTATTTTGCTGTCGTGTGGAAGGGTAATTTTGCCCAATAAATACAAACCCAGAACTGCAAAAATCACTATCCAAATGGTCAAAAACTCATCTCTATCCAAAATTCCCCAATGATATGCCAAGTCTGCCGTACTCAAAAATTTAAAAGCAAGTGCAAGTTCTGCAAAGCCCAACACCACTTTTAACACGTTTAGCCAACCACCAGATTTTGGCAAACTCTTTAAAAGTGAAGGAAAAATAGCAAAAATTACAAACGGAATAGCAAATGCAGACGAAAAAGCCATCATTCCAAGCGCAGGACGTACTATTTCGCCATCAAAAGCAGCTAAAATTAGCGTTCCTGCAATAGGCGCAGTACACGAAAATGACACCAAAACAAGCGTAAAAGCCATAAAGAAAACGCCCAAATAACCGCCTTGGTCAGCTTTTTCGTCTATTTTATTCACGAGCCAACTAGGCAAAACCAACTCAAACATTCCCAAAAAAGACAACGCAAAAAAGATAAAAACACAAAAGAAAATAATATTTGCTGTGGCACTTGTACTCAAATCATTGGTAAAATCAACCCCCATAAAAGCCGACACAAGTCCACCAATCAGCGTATAAATAGCAATAATAGCAAACCCATAAACCAATGCTTTCGTAATTCCTTGTCTGCGTACTTTGCGTTGGTGTTCCTGTGTGTAGATTTTTAGACGTTCTGGGGTAAGTGTTGCCGCAACTTCTGGAGATATTTTTGAGCTATCTTTCATAAAAATTGATACTGTCATTGGTATCATTGGGAACACACAAGGCGTAAGAAGTGCCAGCAAACCCCCTCCAAAGGCAATTATCAAAAATGATAATAAACTTACGGCAGGTTTTGGTGGCAGGTTTTGATTAGAAATTTCAGAAATATTTTTTGTAGTATCTTGTGTACTATTTTTGTTTGGAATAGTAGTTGGAGTAGTTGATGTGTCACTATTTACACTATCTATTTTTCCGTTTTTTTTTTCAGAAGGTACTTTTGATGCTTCTGTTTGAATTATTTTGATGTTATTAAAAGTTGTTTTGTACGTTCCTTGCTTGCAAGTACCTTCTTTATCAGAACAAACTTGAAAATCTATTTCTGCATTAAAATTCAGTTTTTCGCCACTTAATAACTTGATTTTCTGACGAAATTCCGCTTTTTTCTTAAAAATGGTAATATCCATTTCAAAAGTGGTATCAAATTTTTTCTGAAAACCAATACTTTCTAATTTGCCTACTATCTCAAAAGAAGGGTCTTTTTTAGCTTTTATGCTTGTGATTTGAGGTCCGCCTTCTCCAAAATTAGAACCATAAAGATACCAATCATCTTCAATAGTAGCTGTATAAACGAGTTCTACAATATCACCTGCTTTTGCATCTTTCGTGGAAGAGGATATACTCCATTGAGAGTGAGGCGTTTGTGCTAAAAGAATATTTTGTAGAAAAATTAGCAAAAAGAAAAGAATAAAGTTTATTTTTTTCATTAAAATAAATAGTTTTTGTAAGATTGGGGAGATATTATTTTATTTTTTATTCAGCAGTATCAGAAGTAATTAAAATTGGCGTAGCATCAAAGAAAATCACGTCTTCTTTATTGGCTATTTTGCTAAAAATAGGCATTTCAATTTCCTTTACAACTGCTCTTTCAATGACAAGAAGTGGATTTTTATGTGCTTGATGCCTAGCAGGCAAGCTTTTTAGTTCTTCTTGAGTGAAAGGTTTTGAGGTTTTTATTTTTTTGACATAAGTTCCACGCTTAAATTTAACCTCCAAATCATTCCAATTCACATTTTTTTCAAGCATCATTTTATTTTGCATTTCACTACCATTCAATTTTAGCAGTTCTTTGTGTGAAAATAAACTTTGTGCAAGCATTGAAATACTATTTTTTGTAGCATCATTCTCACGCCAAAGAAGCTGTACACAAGCATCTAACAAAGTAGGCGTTTGATAAATTCTACAATCAAAGTTAGCTATTTTATTATGATTAGGCAAAAGTTCTTGTCTTTTTTCATTAAAAAAAGATACACATTTACCCGTTAATTTTGATAAAATCTTTTGTTTTTTGCCATCATTGTAGATTAAACTTTTGTGGTCTGAGGAATATAAAACTAACGTAATTTCATCACTTTGCGTATATCCAACGACTGCATTAGTTTCTTGTACCAAAAACTTTGTGGTTTGAATCATAAGTTCCGTAAGATTTTTATCAAACGGTCTATCTAATCCTTTCGTCCACGTATGAAAGTTGTTGCCGTCTAATCTAATAATAACAGGCAACATTGGTATCATCAGTTCGTTAGAAAAGTTTTTCTCCAACCATTTGCACCAATCTCCTAATGTCTGAAAATCCATATTTTTTTAATTATTTTTATATTTAAAATGTTGATGATACTGCTAAATTTTTATTCTAATCTAAATAATGCTTTCAACTGAAAAGAACGAGCTTGACCAGGCAAATAATTCATTCCTGTAATGTAAGCCAAGCCATAATTATAATCAGTATTGAGCAAATTATACACACCAAGCTGCAAATCCACATTTTTTATGATATTACTCCAATAAATATTACTATTGACAAGGATATAATTAGGCGTGAGGTCAAGTACAGAATTACCCAAGTCATCAGGAATATAATTACTTTTGCTAGACAAAAACACCCCTGTTGTATTTAGACGTATATTTCTTATTATTTCCCAACTTGTTTGCATTGTAATTTTGTGAGGAGAAAGTCCTTGCATCACCTTATCATTTTGTGGGATAATAAGTTCTTCTACCTCTCTAAAAGTAGGAATATAATAAGAATAACTAGTTTTTAGGATAAATTTAGGGTAAGTAAGTGTTGCTTCTACCTCTATACCTTGTGTTCCCACACGTTTATCATTCGTATAAGAACCTTCTATCAAAGAATTGGAAGGCACAAATGCAATAAAATCTTCTACTTTTATACGGTAATAATTGGCAGTAATGGCAAAATGTTTGCTAGGTCTATAGCCTATTTCTACATCTATTTCTTCTATTCTTTCAGGTAAAGTATTCTTAGAACTATCTATAATATAGTTAATATTAGCAGTAGAAGGCGTTTTGAAGGCTTGACTATAAATAATTTTGTAGTTCCATTTATCAAATGCCTTTGCAATACCCACACGAGGTACTACTGCCGCACCTGCTGTAGAATGCACATCTGCACGTCCGCCCAAAGAGAAATTAGCATATTTTGTTTTGTGGCTAATCTCTGCAAAAACGGCAAAATTATTCATTGTAAATACCTTATTACCTGTTTTAAAGTATGTAACAGTACTATTTTCTTTGGTGAGTTTTGCATTTGTATAGATATTTTCTGTTCCTAGTGTAATATCTGTATTAGATGTAAGTGAAACAATGGCTTTTATACCAGTGATGGCTTGCTTGTGCAATTCATTAAAATCACTTTGTCTAGGTCCAACTACATTCCAAGGCTCTTGGATTTTAAGGCGCAAATAAGGCACTACCTGCGTTTTTGTGCCAATATTAATGGTATAATCACTATAAAGATAATAGCCATTAAATACCGTTAGTTTATCATTACTTTCTGTACGTTGTAGCCTATAATCTTCTGCTAAAAAATTGATATTGAGCTTTTTATAATGCAAATCAGCCTTAAACATAGCACTTTTTACAGCAGAACTATCCGCATAACTTACTTGTTCATTGGTACGTTTGATTAGTCTATTACTAAGATTTGCAGTAGAAAAAGCCCCACCAATACTAAAATAGAAATCTTTTTTGATTTCTTTTCCTATCAAAAAATCAGAAGTAACTCGTTGTTGTCTTCCCAAAGAATGCTCATAAGTAGAACTAATGCTGTTTTTCTTGTTACTATTCCCTTTTTTTGTAATAAGATTTACCACACAAAGCCCAGCTGTACCCCCATAAATAGACGAGCCAGGACCTCGTATAATTTCAATACGCTCAAACCAACCAAGCGGAAAGCGTTGCCCAATAGGCACTGTGCCATAATTGGTTTCTGTCATTATGTGTCCATCAAGCAACAGTAAAACTTTGCCTTCTTCTGCGGATTGCCCTCTAATAGCCAAAAAACGAGTATTTCCAAAATCATTGACAATATCCAGCCCTGGCACAAGCCAAAACAAATCTATCAAATCTCTTGCACCCGAGCGTTGGATTTGTTCTTGTGTGATGACCGTAACAATGGCAGGCGTTTCACGGACATCTACGGCTTTCAAAACAGAGGCAACACTCGTTTTGATATCTTGCGACTCTTCCTTTTTAAGTTTGAGAATATCATCTACGTGAGATTCAAAGAGTTCTATTTTTGTGGCAGTACTATCTTGTGCATAAGAAACCACAAATAAGCATAAGTAAATGACTATAAAGAATGAAAATTTCATATTATTTTTGTTTTTTAATGGGATTATTTGCCGTAAGATAATAAAAAAACCAATTAAAAAGTAAATGAAACATTTATTTTTTAATTGGTTTATCATAAATTTCTTATTTTTAAACTAAATTTTATACCTCTTTTATTTCCTGACAAAGTTCTATCAAAACACCACCAGTTGATTTGGGGTGAAGAAAACAGACTAATTTGTTATCTGCGCCACGCTTGGGGGTTTCTGATAAAAGTACAAAACCTTCCTCATTTAGGCGTGCCATTTCTGCTACTATATCATCTACTGCGTAAGCAATATGGTGCATTCCCTCCCCTTTTTTTTCTATAAATTTTGCTATTGCGCTATGCTCACTTGTGGCTTGCAAAAGTTCTATTTTGGTGTTTCCTATCTTAAAAAAAGAAGTCATTACGCTTTCAGAAGCAACTATTTCAGCTTTGTAGGGTTGTTGATTAAAAAGTGAGGCAAAAATAGCATTAGAAAAAGCTATGTCTTTTACGGCAATGCCTATGTGTTCTACGTTTGTAAACATTTTTTTGAAGTGTGAGGTGTGAAGTGTAAAGTATTTGTATTAAAGTCCCCTTTGGGGGTTTGGGGGCTA
>JANYGM010000329.1 GCA_025362415.1 bacterium | reverse complement strand
AAATTTATTCCTAATGATTTGTCAGATTTTGTTGTAAAACCCTCATTGATAGAAGAAATTGAGTTAAGTTTGCTCACTTACCGCAGTAATGAATTTTATGCTACAGAAAATTTAGTTTCTCCCATACTCAAAGCAGCGTGGAGAAAATATATGACAGAAATCAATATGTGGACACATCAAGCCATCAAATATGATGATGATTTGAGTGGTACACCTGATTTTATGTTTACAAATCTTAATCAAGAGCAATATGAAGTAATGTCGTATCCAATTATCACAACAGTAGAGGCAAAAGCAGAGAATTTTGTGGAAGGTTGGGCGCAATGTATCACGCAAATGCTTGCTTGTCAGAAACTTAACACAAAACCAAATGTAATTATTTTTGGAATTGTTACGACAGGGAAACAATGGGAATTTGCAAAATTAGAAGGCAATATTGTTACTAAAAATATTATAGGTTGTGATATTTATGGTTTGCCAAAACTTCTCGCTATGTTGGATTATCTTTTAGGAGAAGCAAAAAAGCAGTTATAAAAACAATTATAACGCATATTCATTTTTATATTGTTTTATTCTTTGTACATCATCTTCAATGCGAGAAATGCGTTTTGCAAGATAATAATTAAAGCTTTCTGATGCAAAAGACTTCTCTTTTTCATCATTGATATTGTCAATATAGTTGTTCATTTCTGTCAAAATAGGCAATATTTCTACTTCTCCATTGGCGTTGTCTAACTTATAGAAAAAGGAAGACATTTGTTTTTCGTGGACTGTTTTAGTAATCATTGTTATTAAGTTCGTTAAGTTCGTTTATTTCTTGCTGAATTTTTAGTATTCTATCCAAATAGAAATCTATTCGTTCTTGTGTTAAATTTTTGAATTGAATTTGTAAAACAACTTTTACATTCTTCAAATCAACTTCTTTAAGCATTATCAATAGTTCTATTTCTCTATTTGTCATTGAATTTTTGTAAAAGTTCTAAATCACTTTTCAAAAATAACTCTTTTTTAAGAAAATACCAAATCAGTAAGTAATGTATTGGAAATAAGATACTAATTTCCAAAATAAACAAGCGTTCTTGGGCGTAACTTTCCAAAAGTTGGAAACTTTTGGAAAGTTTAGTAGGAAGTTATTTACAATTCATTACTAATTAAATTTTATTCTCAAAAATTTCTTTAAAACATAATCAAAAATGGCTGAAATCAGACCTTTGCGTGCTTGGAGATATGCTCCAGACCTTACAAACGACCTTTCTGAACTTGTTTCACCGCTTTTTGATGTGGTTTCTGCCAAACAGCGTGCTTTGTTGTACGGAAACCCAAAAAATAGTATTCATATTTCTGTGCCACAAAATGCTCCAAATGAGGCTGGTAGCTATGAAAATGTTAGCAAAACACTAGAAAATTGGAAGATAAATAATATTATCCAACAAGATAATTTGCCTGCTATTTATGTTTATTATCAATATTTTACGCTTTCTGGAAGTCATAAAGAATATATTAGAAAAGGCTTTGTGTGTAATATTCGTGCTTATGATTTTGATGAAAATGTGATTTTGCGCCACGAAAATACTATTCCTCACGCCGTAAATGACCGTACCCAAATACTTGCAGCTACACTTATGAATGCTGCGCCCACACACGGGTTATACACAGACGAAACCCACGAATTAGAAGTTTTTATGGACGATGCAATGACAATGCCTATTTATGAAACTGAAGATTATCAAGGAGTTAGAGATGTTTTGGCAGTCATTCACGACAAAAATATCATAGACAAATTTATCAATAATATTGCTCAAAAGAAAATTATTTTGGCAGATGGGCATCACCGTTATACGAGTTCGTTGGAATTTAGAAAAGCACAAACTAAACTAAATCCAAATCATACTGGAAAAGAATTATACAATTTTCATTTGATGTATCTTACCAATACAGAATCTGATGATTTGCGTATTTTGCCTACACACAGGCTTATTTTAGGGCTTTCTGATTTTGATGAAAATGCTTTTTTGGAGAAATTAGAGAAATATTTTATCTTGAAAGAAACTGAAGATGCTTACGAAATAAATCACCAAATTTCGGGCAAAAAGTGGACTTTTGGGCTTGTATTGAAGGAAAAATCTTTTAAAATTAGACTAAAACCAGAAGTTTTTGATACTATTTCTTGGAATTTCCCTCTAATAATGAAAGAGTTAGATTTGACTGTTTTGCATTATTTCGTTTTGGAGCGTTGTCTGGGCATTTTGGGCAAAGACCAGCGTGCTTCTGAAAACATTTCTTTCTCTCGTAGTTTTTCTGAATGTATGGAAAAGGTACACTTAGGGCAAGCACAAATGGCACTTATCACACAAGATGTACCAATGGAAACTATCAAAAAAGTTTGTGAAAGTGGTTATACTTTGCCCCAAAAATCAACTTATTTTTATCCAAAAGTGATTTGTGGCTTTCTTTTTGGCAGTATTGACGACAAAGAAATGACCAAATTGGTGGATAAATTATTTTAAAAAATAGCCCCTAAATCCTCTAGTAATGTTCTTTTCTCGTTTGTGGTGGCATAAATGCCACCATTTTAGATATTTTACCTTCGTGGTTTGTGTTCCAACAAACCACATTTTTTGGTAAGAAAACACTAAAAGTGAGAATAATGTAATTTTTCCTTGAAATTTTGTAAAAGGAAAACCCTAAAAAACGCTCACCTTTGAGCCAACAAATAAAGACAAAATAACGACTAAAAATAAACATCACGAAAATGAACAACGAAAAAACACTTGAGGTACTTAATACGCTCATTGAAATCAATAACGACAGAATTGAAGGCTACGAAACTGCTTCAAAAGAAACGAAAGAAACAGAACTTCAAACTTTGTTCTATAAACTTGGTCAAACAAGTCACAAAAATAAAGCAGAACTTGTGCAAGAAGTTAGCAAATTAGGTGGTACGCCTGTTGAAGGCACACGCATTACAGGGAAATTTTTTAGAGTGTGGATGGACGTAAAAGCAGCCCTCACAGGAAATGACCGTAAATTGATTTTGGATTCTTGCGAGTATGGAGAAAATGTGGCTATAGATATTTATAAAGACCAACTCAAAAATAATATTGAGGAATTTTCCGCTTTGCAACAAATAATGTTGCAAGCACAACTTTTATTTCTCAAAGCAGACCACGAAGTAGTTAAAAGTATGTGTGATGCTGCTGCGGTAGCATCTGACGCAAAAAAATAACAAGATAGAGAGAAAGATAGTTTGATAAGATTGGATTTTAGATAGAGATAATAGTTACTAATTTAGGAAAACTCCACCGCTTTGCAGTGGAGTTTTTTATTTTTATACACTTAATTTTTACTATTTTTTTCTGTGGGAGACGTAAACTTTACTTTCTCACTTTCCCATATTTTAGTATTTTTAGAGAAATCTGTTAGTGCAAATTTCACTTCGTATTCACTTTCACTATCAAAAACAAAAGCACCTTCACACATACCGTGTCCTATACTAATCTGATTATTAGAAGTTGGCAAGTAATAAGTGGTTTCTTTGCCTGTTTTAAGGTCTTTTACAGTTGTTTTTACTAAAACTTCTGTTGTTTCTGGTGATGCAGTAATTACTGTTGCATTTTTATTAGTCAAATCAAACGTAATGTGCATAGCAGGTCCACAACCAAACATAACAAAATCTTTGCTAACCTCTTTTGGGCTTGATGCAAAAAGTTTTTTAGCATCTTTATTCATGTCTTTTCCTGCACCAGCCACAAATTTTGTTACCTGATTAGCAGGCATTTTTGTATCAAAACGGTTAAGTTTTTGTTCTTCTGAAAGATTATCAATAATTACTAGGTATTCTTGTCCAATAACAAGTTTTTCTTCTGCCATAAGAATAGCCTGCGTAAGCATAAATTGCCCTACATTGATTTCTTTTACAATAAGTTTGATTTTGTTTTTACCATTTTTCAGATAAATAGGATATTTTTTGTTAAGCTCAAAAATAACAGGTTGGCTACCTGCATATCCTTGCAGAACAATAATAGGCATTTGTTTGGAGTCATTTTGTAATACAAAAGCCATAAAACCATTGCCAAAACAGTCAGCTTTGATTTGATATGCAAAAAAAGTTAGAAAAAACATTAAAAACAGAGATTTTAGCAATGTTTTTGGTGGAAATTGAATAATCTTTTTCATTTTTTAGATAAAAATAAGTTTTTGAAATTATTATTTTTGATTTGTTCACTTCAAAGATAATCAATAATCAAACCAAAAAATAAATAAATTTGAAAGACTATCTCAAAAGGGGGCGTAGGACATTTGGAAACGTATTAAAATGTAGGGGCTGGGCTTGCCCCAGCCCGACTTGCGAAAGCCATTTGCGCAAGCAACATAATAAACAAACAGCTAAATAATGCTCTACGTGTTGCTCTCGCATTTGGGCAGGGCAAGCCCAGCCCCTACAAATACAACTTGCCCTGCACCCTCAAAAGGCATAAAAAAGCATAATCAAATTATTTGACTATCAAGCTATTATATATGATATATTATTTTCATCAATAAAAATCCAATTACGAAAAACCACGTAATTCGTAATTGATAATTCGTAATTGAAAACTATGCTAATGTAATTTCTTTTGCTAAATAAACATCTTGTACAGCATTTAAAAGCACTATTCCCTCTTCCATTGGACGTTGAAAAGCCTTTCTACCCATAATAAGACCTGTTCCGCCAGCACGTTTGTTGATAACGGCAGTACGTACAGCTTCCAATTTGTCTGATTCTCCTTTTGAATCTCCCCCAGAATTGATAAGTCCAGCACGTCCCATATAACAATTAGCTACTTGATAGCGACAAAGGTCAATTGGGTGATTTGAAGATAGTTCTGAATACATTTTTGGGTGAGATTTAGCAAAATTTATTGCCGTAAAACCGCCATTATTTTCAGGAAGTTTTTGTTTGATGATGTCTGCTTGAATAGTAACGCCCAAATGGTTGGCTTGCCCAGTAAGGTCTGCTGCTACGTGATAATCTACCCCATCTTTCTTAAAAGCGTTATTGCGAGTGTAGCACCATAAAATAGTAGCCATTCCTAGCTCGTGCGCACGCTCAAATGCCTTAGCAACTTCTATGATTTGTCTAGAAGATTCTTCAGAGCCAAAGTAAATAGTTGCTCCTACGGCTGCTGCACCCATATTCCAGGCAGATTCTACAGAACCAAACATAATTTGGTCATATTTGTTGGGATAAGTCATCAACTCATTATGGTTGATTTTTACAATAAAGGGAATTTTGTGTGCGTACTTGCGTGAGAGCATAGATAAGCCACCAAAAGTGCTTGCAACTGCACTGCAACCGCCTTCTATGGCAAGTTTAATGATATTTTCAGGGTCAAAATAAATAGGATTTGGTGCAAAAGATGCCCCTGCAGTGTGTTCTATGCCTTGGTCAACGGGCAAAATAGAAAGATAACCAGTATTTGCCAGTTTTCCGTGTCCAAACATTGTCTGCAAAGAGCGCAAAACTTGGTTATTGCGGTTAGAATGAGCATAGACATCAGTAATAAAAGTGTCGCTAGGAGCGTGTAAATGTGCTTTATTGATAGTTTTACACTCGTGTTGGAGAAGACTGTCGGCATCTTTGCCCAATAATTCTGTTATTTGGTTATAATTCATTTTTTTCTTTTTTTCTAAATTTATATTCCTGAATTTGTTTGATACTACTTTTACGCAAATATAAGAGTTTTCTTTCAAAAAAAAAATCCTTCAAAAATCTATGTTCTGTCAGTTGAAGGCAACTGCAAAAGTAATAAAAGTAAAGAAAAAGACATTGCTACTTTATTGAGATAATGATACATAATTAACTGATTATAAGTATTTTGTATTCATTCACAATTTAAAATTCATAATTACTTATTTTCTATTAACTTTACTTTTGGCATTTATACTATTTTAGGTTTGGCACTCGTTTTGCTATTGCATTTGAAAATGCTAACGCAATTTTTATAACTTCAATTAACTCAAATCCTTCTAAATCCTTCAAAAAATTATGCACATTTCAACAAAAAAAATAATTTCAGCCTTACTAATTTGCTTAATAGCATCTTTGGGGCTTACTAGCACACTACAGGCACAATCAAGCACCGACAATGGAGACGACCTCCCACTCAAAAAGAAAACAAAAAATTATACAAATGATGAAGATTTGTATTTTATGCCAGGTGTAGGATTTACTGTTTATGCACCATCAGAGGATACGTTAGGTACTTTTTCTGGAGGGAATATTGATTTTTTATTTTTCTCAGCAATCAACCAGAATAACAGACGAGGACCAAGTCACGTTCGTTTTTATGGCAAATTAGGTGTTTTGAATAGTAGCAAGAAAAATATCGCTACAATGCTTACTTATTCTGCAGGGGTAACTTTTTCGTTTGAGAGAACGCCCAAACGTGATTTTTTAATTCCGTATTTTGGCGTAGAAATAGGTAGTATTACCCAAAAACAACTTAGTGCTTCTTTTCAAATTACGCCTGTTGCAGGCTTTCACGTAGTAGCAAAACCTAATATATTTGTGAATATTCACGGTGGTTATGTTTTTCCAAATACTAATGCAGACCTTTTGCGTGGCTACACAGGACAAATAACAGTTAATTTTTCTTTTTGGTAAGATAAAAACAACAGAAGTCATAATAATTAATTAGTTTTGCCATTTGAATAAAAAAGTTTAATTTGATGCAAAAATACGGAGAATTTCAAAATATTATAAAAAATAATGACAAACAAAGAATTTAGAGAAATGGGGCATCTTTTTGTAGATTGGATGGCTGATTATCTGGAAAATGTAGCAGAATATCCTGTAAAAGCGCAAGTCAAACCTCGTGAGATTTTTAATCAATTTGAGGACAATATGCCTACAAATGGGGAAGATATGAATGTTATTTTTAAAGATTTTCAGGAGAAAATCCTCAAAGGCGTTACGCATTGGCAAAGTCCTAATTTTTATGCTTATTTTCCTGCAAATAGTAGTTATGCTTCTGTTTTGGCAGAAATGCTTACTGCAACATTAGGCGCACAAGGTATGCTTTGGGAAACTGCACCTGCCGCCACAGAACTAGAGGAAAAAGTGATGGAATGGCTCAAAAATGCTATGAATTTACCAAAAAATTGGCACGGAGTAATACAAGATACTGCTTCTTCTGCTACGCTTTGCGCCCTGCTTTCTGCACGTGAAAAATACACTAATTTTGCTATCAATAATACTGGTTTTGAAGGTTTTACAGATTTTAGGGTTTATGCCTCTTCTCAAACTCATTCTTCCATAGAAAAAGGTGTGAAAATTGCAGGTTTTGGCAAAGAAAATCTTGTTTATATCCCTGTAAAAGAAAATTTTAGTATTGATGAAAATGCCCTTATCAATGCAATAGAGAAAGATTTGAAGGCTGGAAAAAAACCTTTATGCGTGGTTGCAACTGTAGGCACTACAAGCAGCACTGCAATAGATAATATTCGCAAGATAGGCGAAATTTGTCAGAAATATGGTATTTGGTATCACGTAGATGCGGCTTATGCGGGTTCTGTGGCTATTTTGCCCGAGTTTTCATTTATGTTTGATGGTTTGGAGCTTGCTGATAGCTATGTTTTTAATCCGCATAAGTGGCTAATGGTCAATTTTGACTGTTCTGCCTACTTTGTGAAGGATAAAGGGACGCTTATTCGTACTTTTGAGATTTTGCCAGAATACCTAAAAACGGCTACTGATAGCCTTGCAAGTGGTGCTGATGCAGTTGTCGTGAATAATTATAGAGATTGGGGCATTCCGCTTGGGAGGCGTTTTAGGGCACTCAAATTGTGGTTTGTTTTGCGTAATTATGGCTTAAACGGACTTCAAACAAAAATCAGAAATGATATAAATCTGGCAAAATGGTTGGAAAACGAAATCTCACAAAATACTGATTTTGAACTACTTGCACCCGTAAACCTGAATTTAGTTTGTTTTAGGTATCTTGGAAATAATAATTTAGATAAAAAATTATCAGAGGAGGCACTAAACGAAATAAACGCAAAAATTTTGCAAAACCTCAACAAAGAAGGAAAAATTTACCTCACGCATACCAAACTAAACGGCAAATATACGCTTAGAATGGTGTTAGGGCAAACAAACCTTACACACGCACACGTAACGCAAGCGTGGGAACTTATCAAAACTGAAAGCAGAAAATAATTAAAAGCTATTCTAAATCTTACAATTTGGAATAGCTTTTAACATTTGGTATAACCCTTTAATTATTTTGTCGTTTCTGCCTTAATCAGCCTGTCTGCAAGTTCTGAAAGTCCAATACTCGCTTTATTTTCAATAAATTCTAAATTTCTAAATTTGCTTTCTAGGGCTGGTTTTTTGACATCTACCACAAATTTTTGTGATTGTTCAGGTGCATAATTTAGTAGTCCTGCCGCAGGATAAACTACCATAGAAGTACCTACAACAATAAAAATATCTGCATTACTAGCGTGTTCTGCTGCTGTTTGCATTAGTGGTACGCCTTCACCAAACCACACAATATGTGGTCTTAGTTGTGAACCAAGCGGACACAAATCTCCCAAAACAAGTTCTGTACCTTCCATTTCAAAAATCAAATCAGGATTTTTGGTACTTCTCATCTTAAAAAGTTCACCGTGAAGGTGCAAAACATTACTAGAACCTGCTTGTTCGTGCAGATTATCAATATTTTGTGTTACAATTTGCACTTCAAAAAACTCTTCCAAGCGTTTTAGGGCAAAATGCGCTTCATTTGGTTTAGCATTTTTGCCTGCTCTTCTGCGTTGGTTATAAAACTCTAAAACAAGTGCAGGATTTTTAGCAAAGCCTTCAGGCGTGGCGACTTCCGTTACATTATGTCCTTCCCAAAGCCCATCAGAATCTCTAAAAGTGGCTATTCCGCTTTCTGCGCTTATGCCTGCACCAGAAAGTACAACTATTTTTTTCATAAAATTAGCTTTTATTTGTGTCTAAAAGTCCCCCTACTTTCTAAGGAGGGGTTAGGGGTGGTTTATTTTTTGCGTTCTATTTCAATAAGTTCTACAACCTCTTTTATCTCTTTTTTGATATTGTCATAATTTTCTTGGTTAAGCAATTTTGACAAAAAGATAAGTTCTATCCAATAATCTGTAGTTTGTGCTTCTTTGAGCGCATTAGAAAGATTTTTTGCAATTTCTTCTTTGTCATTTTCATACGCCACACGCACCATTATTGCGCCTATTTGCGTGCCGTGTGTCAAAAGTTCTTGGCTCAAACTATATTCTTTCCTTGTTTCTTTCAAATACTTACACATTTTGACTATTTGCAAGGCAAGCGCAAAACTTTTGTCTTTTAAGTTATTTTCCATTATTTTTGGTTATATGTTCTTTATTTTAAAAAATTTATTAGTTAGATAACGACATTGTTATTTTGTTGTATTTTTTTCGTAATCCTTGATAAATCAAATGGCTATGAAAACAGTCATAGTGTCATATAATATGCCGCTCCGCTGGAGCTGAATACAAAATACAATTATTTTCCTATAAATATACCGCCCTGCTGGGGCTGAATACAATTTATCAATGTCGTTATCTAAGTCGTAAAACTGTATTTACTTTACACCTCACACTTCACACCTCATAAGTATTCATCCAAATCAATATTCAAATCTTTTGCGGTTTGCAAAATCATATCAATTCTATATGGGAAAGAAAGTTCTGTTATTTTTTTATGTTTTTTGATAATTTCCATTACCAAAGTTGTGCTAAACATAAATCTAGCGGTGTTAAGCCCATATTTTTTGGTAATTTGTGCTTGAATGGGCTGAAAAGTCTTATCAAAAATAGCATCTTGCAGTTTTCGTTGTTCTTTGAACAGTTCATATTGCTCATCAGAAAAACGTTTTTGTGCTTCTACATCTTTTGAAAGGCTTTTTTTATCTGCGTCTTCTATGATTTTTGTATATTTTTCATTGAATTTCTGCTGATATTCTTCTGTTTTGATTTTCCAATAAATGCCACTCATTGTCGCCCAATTACTGATTTTGAGTGTTCCTACGACAATATCACGCATAGTTTGGTTAGCCACGACTTGTGTAGTTGGTTTTTGCACTTTTTTAGCAATAGTTTCTCTAAAAGCCAACATTTCTTGCAGAATATACAAATGATACTCACTAAAAGCACGTTTGTCGTCTTTTGTGAGATAATCAATATTTTCTGTTTTCTCTGGCTCAAATTTGACGTTGCTAAGGTAGGTATTTTCTTGTTCAAAGAACTCAAATAAGCCTTTTTCTTTTAATTCTTTCTCAAAAATATCTTTAAGTGCAAGCAAATAAATTACATCATTTGAAGAGTATTTTATTTGTTGCATAGAAAGTGGGCGCAACGTCCAATTACTTGTTTGTTGCGTTTTGTCAAGTGTAATTTCAAACTTCAATTCAAGCAATTTGGCGAGAGAAGTATGTTCATAATTAAGGAGTTTTGCACTTATTTCAGTATCAAATACATTTTTAGGATAGCATTTGAGGTGTTGGAGCAGGCGCATATCTTCACCGCAAGAATGCACCAATTTGGTGATATTTGGGTTTTCAAACAACTTAAAAAGTTCTTGTAATTTGATGTTTTCCAATGGGTCAATAACAAAACAACGCTGGGCAGTAGCAATTTGTATCAAACACAGATTAAAGCCATATTTGTACCTATTTTTATCAAACTCTAAATCAAAAGCAAAAACCGTTGTTTTTGAAAGATATTGCACACATTCAGCGAGTTGTGTGGCATCTTTGATGTATTCTATTGTAAAATTTCCGTTTTTTATGATAATATCCATATTAAAGAATTTTGAATTGTGAATTAGGAATGAATACAAAACGCTAACAATTCAGTTGATTTTTGCTACTTTGAAAGTTTATATTTTTAGATTTTATGCAATTTAGGTTTTAATTTTAATTTTACATAAAAATGGCTCTTTTTATTGTGCTTTTATTCTGATTTTATGTTAATTTGTCGTTTTTTTTTGATATTTTTGAAAAATTTGTAGAAGTGGCAAAATTTATGATAAATCTTAAAGAAAAAGCAACAGAATTGAACAAAATATCTAATTTTTTAGACGAAAAGAAACTTATTGAAGATTTGAAGGCGCAAAAATCAGCAGCTTTTGATGCGTTATATACAAAATACGCCAGTATTTTGTATGGCATTATTTTGCAAATAGTTCAACATCAAAGTATTGCACAAAAAATTTTAGAACAAGTTTTTATAAATATTTGGAATAATATTGAACAATATAATCCAACAAATAGTAATTTATTTGCGTGGATGCGTGATATGACACACACATTGGCGCACAATAATAAAGAAAATATCATTAAAGAAACACAAAACGCTAATTCAGATAAAATTAGTTCAAATAATTCAAAAAAAAACGAAAAAAATCAAAACCTTCAAACGCAATTTTTAGTTTCACAAGAAGAAAGTATCAATCAGAAAATCAATCATAAGATAATTATTGACCTTATTTATTTTGGTGGGTATTCTGTAGAAAATGTAGCCAAAGAATTTAATTTATCAGTAGAAAATACTAAAAATATCGTCAAAATAGCTTTAAATCAGTTAAAAAATAATAATAAGTAAGACGCATTACAAAAATCAATACATTATCAACTTTAACATCTTAACACATTGATTATTAAGGAATTCATAGAGTCTGGCATTTTGAGTATGTATGTTCTTGGTGCGGCAACGCAAGAAGAACAACAAGAAGTGGAGCGTATGTCAGAGTTATACCCAGAAATAAAAGCTGAATTACTTGAGTTGCAGTCTGCTATTGATAATTATGCCTATCAGTTTGATGTCCCACCTGCGCCACATCTAAAAGATGAAATAATACAAAAGATTTTTTCTACTGAAAATATCTTTAAAAACGAATTAACTGAAAATCAAGGAAATAGTCAAAAAAATAATCAAGAAAAACCTTATTTTTTCTGGGAATCTTATAAAGCAGCAGCAGGATTTATCTTTTTGGCATTGAGTTTACTTGCTAATATTTACTTTTATTCTCAATGGCAAACATCTGAAAATCAAATTGTTAGTATTAAAAGAGAAAACCAAACAATGGCATCAGAGGTAAAAGTAATTGAAAATACTAATAATATCATTGTTACAATTAAAGGAGCGGAAGACCTTGCCCCAGCGTTAGAAGCGTGGGTTTATTGGGACAAAACTACTCACGAAACACATATTTTTTGTCCTACTTTGCCAACTCCTCCAACAGGAAAACAATATCAATTATGGGCTATTGATGGCAATAACGTGGTTGATGCAGGCGTTTTTGACTTGAAAGGTTTGCAAAAAGTCAAAAAAGTAGATAAATTTCAGAAGTTTGTGGTAACACTAGAACGCACAGGTGGCGTACCAAAAGCAGAAGGCAAAATTTATGCAAGTGGAGGCGTTTAGGAAAAGGCATACCAACTAAGGCAAAAACTGCTCAAATCATTGATTTTTTGTTGCGACTTCACAAATTATATCCATAATTCAATTACGAATTACGAATTATCAATTACGGTTTTTTGCACAATGTTATTTATACTGTTTGAGGGCATCTTTATAGGCAGTTTTTATTTCTTCTATCAAAAATTGTGGCTCTAAAACCTTCACTTTATTCCCTAATGAAAGAAGTTCTTGTATAAAATCAAAAGTAACACACAAATACAGTTCTATTTGCAGTTCATTGTCTTCTGAAGTGGTTTGTGAGTGGTGAAGTGGCAATTTTTTGACGTATGCTGACTGTATTTTATCAAATAATAAAACAATTTTCTCGGGTTTCATATCCAAAGGAGTGTAAATACCAAAATAGTCTTTAAACCGCTTTGAAACGTCATAATTTTTAGGATACTCAAAATTTTTGTTGGTGATTTCAAGGTTTTCTAAGCGGTCAAGTCCAAAACTTTTTACTCTGGTATCTTTTG
>JANYGM010000268.1 GCA_025362415.1 bacterium | reverse complement strand
ATTCCCATTGCCACAAGTGCTTCGCTAGCTTTAGCTGACGGTGCGGAGATTTTTGAGTGCCTAATTTTGTGCTAATTTAATGTCAAAAAGCGGGGGAACTTGCCCTCAGCCTTCTGAACAGCCTACCCTAAGGGTTTCACGCTAGCATTTAATCTAAAAGCACTGCCTCAAACACGTCAGCATCTGCTCCCATTGTTCTGCAAGCGGTTTGTTTTACAGAAAACATTTTATCAGACCTACAAATAGTATGATAATACTCTTCATTAAGGTTTGGATTTGTCGTAACATCACCATTATAAAGCAAATTCATTATTCCCATTGTTGCACCTTTTGCCAAAAACGAAATAGGAATAGCCCCATTGCCAAATGCACCCAAATAAGATGTTGCTTCATAACCATTATGTATTTTAAGCACAAGTTTTTTAGCTGGAACAAGCTCCATAACTTCCCAAAAACCCCACCCAAACGCATTAACAACTGCCACAATTCCGTGAACCCAATCCTCACGAGTTTTGCACATAGGCTTAATCATTCCGTTCCATTCCGCAGACTCCATAACACCTCCAAAAGTATAGAAAGCGCAAGTATGTCCCGCTTCAGTAAGCAACTGGTCAGCTAAATTAAGCCCTTGATTTCCCATAGATGCCTCTAATTGCTTGAGCATCTTATACGAAATTTGACAATAATAGTTAGCAAACATTCTAGTAAGTAGCACACCAAAAGCATCAATCATACCTTTGCTTGCACTACCATTGATGGGCATATTTATTAGTGCCTCACGGATACCAAGATAGTTTACTTCTGTTCCTTGCGTAGGATTTTCAAGGGTATAGGTTTGTGGTTTCCCTGATTTAGGAGATGCAATAAGCGTTTTAGGTTGCAAAAGTTTACTTACTTCAAAGCTAGGAAAAGCATCACCTTTTGTATAGCAAGTAAGTTGTACACAATCAGACGTACCAAGTGGCAAATTAAAGATAGCATCAGTTGCACCTGCTAAAAAGCCTCGTGTAAAAAAAGAAACCATAGGCAAATTATCTGGACGAAGACCAAATTTCACCTTCCAACCATAGCTATAATGGTCTGTTTCTGCTATAATCTTTCCACCAAAGGGTGAAAGTCCATCAAGCGAGAACTTTCCATAACCACAAAAAGCAAAAAAGTCTTCAACAGCTTCTTTTCTCTCTGTATAATCAGTCAAATTACTTTCAGCAAAGAATGCAACAAGCTGACTATATACTATTTCCTGTGCAGAATCAACCAGTACTGGATAAATATCTATATAATCTCTTGTATCTTCCAGCGTTGCCTGCAAAACAGTATTGTAATGGTGGCAATGGAAAATCATAGGCTCTTGGGCAGCCGTATAAGTATTGAATTTTGTATCAAAATGCCCTCTAAGGGTCTGCATAACTCTTTCCATAATGTGATGATGTTTTATTTTATTAAATAAAAAAAGCTGATTTGTTAGTTGTTATTTTTTACCAAAGATGCGTTTAAGCTGTTCTAAGGAAAAGAAAGACATAAAAGTTTTTTCTTTTGGCTTTTCAGGTTCTGTTTTCTCTTCTTTTGGCAACTCAATCTCTTCAATTTTTTCTAATGGTTTTATTTCTGGGATTTCTTGCACGACATCAGGTTCTTGCACAACTTCAGGCATTACTATTGGCTCTTCAATTTTCTCTACTTTTGGCTCATCAATAGGTAAAATCTCTTCAACTTTCTCTACTTTTGGCTCATCAATAGGCAAAATCTCTTCAACTTTTTCTATTATTGGCGCATTAACAGGTAAAATCTCTTCAATTTTTTCTACTTTTGGCTCATCAATAGGTAAAATCTCCTCAACTTTCTCTACTTTTGGCTCATCAATAGGCAAAATCTCCTCAACTTTCTCTACTTTTGGCTCATCAATAGGCAAAATCTCTTCAATTTTTTCTATTACTGGCTCATTAACAGGCAAAATCTCTTCAACTTTCTCTACTTTTGGCTCATCAACTTTTACGGGTTGTTTTTCTTCTAGTTTTGGAGAAATTTCTTCTTCATTTTTTTCTATTGAAATGATTTTCTCTACTCTTTCTGCTAGTTTTTCAAAAGATTTTAGAGATTCTTGTATAATATCATCAATTGGAGCAACGGTAGGCACTACTTTTTTCTCATCAACAGGGACAACAGTAGGCACAAAAGCACGTACTTCTGTTGCGGTTGGGGGGATGATTTCAGCAGGAGCATCTGTAAATTTCTTTCCAAAGATTTCTAGGAAAGTATTATCAAGTGTTTTGAAGACATCACCTTTTAGAAGATAATTTTCATCTTCAAAGAAGTGTAAAAACACATTGAGTTTGTTGAGCTGGGGCAATATACGAAAGGTAACACGTTGCCACGCCATAGGGGGCAGTGTATCTTTTGCCCATTTTTTCATTTCTTTTACGGGTATTGCTTCCATTGTTTAATTATTTTGGGTGAAAGAATAATTTTATACTTGCTATTTAAGAAAAAAAACGAATAAAAAAAAGAATTATTTGTGTTGATTTTCAACAATGTAGGGGCTAGGCTTGCCCCCAGTAATGTTAATTTCTAAAAAAGTGCTATACTTTGTGTTGTTGGGTGTTTCCACCCGACAACAAATATAGCTTTTAAATACCAGTTTTTGGAGAAAATAAAACGTAAAAATCATTATTTTCTCCAAAATG
>JANYGM010000308.1 GCA_025362415.1 bacterium | reverse complement strand
ATTTGCAAAGCTAGAAATTGCATTGGCAAAAGGTAAAAAAATACACGACAAACGAGATAGCATCAAAGAAAAAGATGTAAAACGTGAAATGGATAGAAACTTTAAATGATGTAATGATGTGTGATGTGTGATATATGATGTAAATACATTACTTTTTATCAAAAATACATCATATATTATACATCATATATCATATATCAAAAAGATGGGAATTATCATTAGGCAGAGCCTAAAAGCCAGTGTATCTGTTTACTTGGGGGTTTTTATAGGAATGGTAAATGTTCTTTTAATCTCCACTTATTATCTTTCAAAAGAACAATTAGCACTTACAAGAATAATTTTGGAAAATTCTTTTGTATTTGCGAGCTTTTCTATGTTGGGCGTAGGTGCTATTATTGACCGTTATTTTGTGCGTTTCAAAGATGACAAGAAAAAACACAATGGTTTTCTTAGTTTTGTGCTTATTTATCCGCTTTTTGGATTATTTATTTTTGGGATTTTGTATATGGTTTTCAAATCTCAAATTGTTGCTTATTTTGCAGAAAATGCCCCTCTACTCAATCATTATCACCTTATAACGCTTCCTTTGACCTTTATTTGGGTCTATTTAATTATTCTTGAAACGTATTGTAAAAACCATTCACGCATAGCCATTCCTATGTTTTTGCGTGAAGTACTGCTCAAAATTTTGAATATTGCGCTTATTTTGATGTTTGCTTTTGGTTGGATAACTTTTGATTGGCTGATGTATGGTTTGATTTTGATACACGTTTTGGTGCTTATAGCAAGTATTTTGTATGTCAAAAGGCTCAAAAAACTTTATCTTACACTTAATTGGAGCATTTTCAAAGGTGAATTTTTTAGGCAAATGCTGGTTTATGGAGTGATAATAACGTCAGGGGTTTTGGGTTATGGCGTACTGAAATTCATTGATAGAGTGATGCTTGCTAATGAAAAAGGGCTTGCAGATGCAGGAATATTCATTTTAGCGGTGATGATTGCAGGTATTATTGAAATTCCTAAAAAAACTATTACTCAAATTTCTGCGCCTATTATGGCAAAATATATTCATCAACAAGAATATGACAAAGCCCAAGAACTTACTCAAAATGGTGCTATTAACCAATTTTGGGCAGGAAGTTTGGTTTGGTTAGGGCTTTTTGCCTGCATTGACGAGATTTTTATGTTCTTACCAAAAGGAAATGAATATGCAGAAGGAAAATATGTTATTTTATTTATTGGACTTGCTCACCTATTGGATATGTCTGTGGGCTTTATGTCAGAGATAATTTCCTATTCAAAGTATTATTTTATTACGACTATTTTGCTATTTGTTTGTGCTGGAATGGTCATTGTGGGTAATAACTATGCCATTCCACTTTATGGAGTCAATGGTGCGGCTGCCGTTACAGGAATAGTAGTGATTTTCTTTGCACTTGCACGAGTAGTAACAGTTTGGCTACTTTTTAGGATTTCTCCCTTTACAAAAAATCATTTTAAAATGCTACTTATCAATGCTTTAATCATTGGTTTGATTGTGATTTGCCCACAAACAAGCAACAATTTATGGGTGGCTTTGGGTGCTATTGTGGCTAAAAGTATGAGTATTATAGTTATTTTCTTCTTTTTATTGATAAAATTAAAAGTTTCAGAAGATTTTAATCAATTATTCAAAACGAGTGTTCAATTCATCAAAAATAAACTAGGAAGGTGAGATGTTAGTAATTGTAAAGACGTTGCAAGCAACATCTAAAGGACAAACAACTAACAAAAGTTAATTCAAACTGTATTGGAAGAGTTTTTAACATTCACTAAAAAAAGAGGAAAAATAATAATAAAGAAACAGGCTAGATATTCTCCAAATGATATATTGAAGACTTAGCTTGACGGCTATGGTGGAAACACTTGATAACAAACATAAATTATTTTGATTGCAACATTTTGTATTTCATTCACAATTCACAATTCACAATTTAAAATTCACAATTCATAAGCAATATTTTTTTATCATTTCATCAATATTTTCTAAAAAACCTAATTGTTTAGCTTTTTGAAATTCTAGGCACGCTCCTGATAAATCTTTGCCTTCTGCACGTATCAAACCACGTTCAAAATAGGCTTGTGCATTGTTTTTGTCCAAAAAAATAATACTATTCAAATCATTGATAGCACCAGAAAAATCTTCTAGTTTTTTTTTGCACGTAGCACGTCCAAAAAAGGCTTCTAGTTGTTGATTAAGTGTATTTTTATCAAATTCTAAGGCTTTATTAAAATCTCTGATAGCATCTCTAAAATCATTTATTTGCCTGCGTGCTGTACCACGAATGATAAATTCTTGTGCTGTTTTAGGATTTGGATATAAAGCCAGAATACGAGCAAATTTTAATGTTTTCTCATCTTCTTTTGGTGGATTTTGCGCTCCGCAACTCGTTTCAAAAAACAATATAAACAACAATGAAAAATAAATAAATAAAAATTTTGGCATAGTCAAGAACGGAAATTCAAAAATATTTTTAGGAAATCTAATAATATTGTAATTTTTTTGTAATATTGGTGCAAAAATAACCATTTTTTTTGAATTTAAGTAGTTTTCTATAATTTACTTATGTTTTTATAATTCCAAAATACAGCATAATATATTGATTTACAATGCTTTGTATTCATTCACAATTCACAATTTAGAATTCACAATTATTTAATTACTCAAAACTATGATATTATACAATGTAACTGTCAATGTTTCTCACGAAGTACACACAGAATGGCTCAAATGGATGATAGAAAAACACGTTCCTGATGTGTTTGCAACAGGTTGCTTTGCCAATTACAAAATTTTAAAACTTCTCACAGAAGATGAAGATGCTACTGGCGTAACGTATGCCATACAATATTTCCTCAATGCAATGGCTGATTTGGAGGAATACCAAGAAAAACACGCTGCACGCCTACGCAAAGAGCATACAGACCGTTATAAAAATAAATTTGTTGCTTTCCGTACTGTCTTAGAGGTTTTGGACGAGAAAAAATAATTTTTTAGTGTGTAGTGAAGTAGTGAAATAGTGTGTAGTGAAATACATTGTACGTTGTATTTCACTACACACTATTTCACTACATACTATTTCACTACTCACTATTTCACTACTCACTATTTCACTACATACTATTTCACTACATACTATTTCACTACACACTACTCACTATTTCACTACTTCACTAAAAAGATGGTTTTATATTATGCTATGGGTGGTGGTTTGGGGCATCTTACACGTGCTGGTGCAGTCTGGAATACACTCAAAATAAATCTTCATAAAATTTTACTTCTTACTGCTTCCACACACGCACACGAGCCTTATATACCTGCAAATGTACGTGTGTTGCACGTAGAGGCACGTATGCAGGAGAAAGAAAACAGAGAAGAATACGAAAATTTCTTGAAAAATATTTTGTTAGAAAATAATATTTCTGCTATTTATTTAGATGCTTTTCCTTTGGGAATTATCAAAGAATGGTGTTTTTTAGCTGATTTTTTGAAAGAAAACAAACTAAATATCAAAATTTATTATCTAGCACGTTTGCTTAATGATAATTACTTTGATAATTATTTTGATAACATTGAAAAATTTAATAATACTTCTGAAAAAAAATCTGCAAATATTTTCTATGATACTGTATTTTTACTAGAAAATCTTACATCAAAAAACTTAGCTTATATACAAAAATATACAAAAAATATAGAAAATCTTACATTGAACTATCCCAAAATAGTCAAAAATCAGCTAAATACTGATTTTTTTGGAAATTTATCAACGGATTTATTAGAGAATTTACCCAAGAATTATTGGCTTATTGTTCATTCAGAGCCACTCAAAGAAATAGAAATATTACTTGATTTTGCTACAAAAATAGCGCATAAAGAAGGTTTAGAGCCATTTATCATAATTATTTGTGCCGTAGAAATTTCTCAAAAGATGCAAGATTTGAGAGAGAAAAATAACAAAAATATTCTTTGGACAAATTATTATCCTGCTAGTGATTTATTTGAAAAAGCACAAAAAATATTTTCTGCCGCAGGTTTTAATATAATGCAACAAATTTTACCCTATTACCGTAAACACTATTTAATGCCTTTTCAAAGGAAATTAGACTTGCAAGAAGAGCGAGCTAAACAATATATTGAAATTCACAAGTAATTTTTAATTGTGAATTATGAATTATGAATGAATGCAATGGTGCTTTTTCCAATTTTTGAACAAAATTATACTTTTGCAAAATATTTTTTGTTGTTTTTATCAAAAATATATTACATTTGCATTTCAGTTGAAAAACACGAAATAGAAAAAAAATACTTTTTTTTATCAAAAAAGTTATATATTTCGGAGCAGTTTATCAAAGGAGCATCAATTATAGTCATTAAATAGTCATATATAGCCTTTACTATACAGTTATTACTTACGCCTTCTAATCAAATTATGCCAAGTAGCGAAATACTTTTCTTTGCAGGTTTTATCTTCTTTATCCTAACTATGCTAGTGATAGATTTGGGAGTTTTCTCTAAAACTAATCATATAGTAAGTTTCAAAGAAGCAGCTATTTGGAGCGGTGTGTGGGTTTCTTTAGCAATGGGATTTTATTTTGTGCTACTTTATAACGGAGATTGGATACATAGTGTCAAAGATTTTGATGCCCTAAAACTATTGTTTACGCAATATGCAGCAGAAGGTGTTGTTCCTATTGCAGGGAATTTTGAGGCAAGCCTTGAAGTTTATAGAAAAAATATGGCTTTTGAGTTCCTTACAGGCTATTTTTTGGAGTATTCGCTATCAGCAGATAATATTTTTGTAATTATTATGATTTTTACCTCTTT
>JANYGM010000184.1 GCA_025362415.1 bacterium | reverse complement strand
ACAATTCATTACTTATCTTAATTGCAACCAATTACAAAAGGAAATTATACAACAAATTATCATACACTGTGGCGGAGACCCAGTAAACTGGATACCTATACCACATAAGTAAAGTTCCTTAATTTTCCCCTTTTGCAGTATAATAGAGATATTCTTTGGTTTTATAAAAGTGAATTATTGAGTAGTTTTGCCTCAAATAATTTATCATAAAACTTGCTTTTTTGGGCTTTTTCTAATGATTTGAGATGTTTTTCGTTATGACAATCTGTGCCTACAAAACTTACAAGATTATTTTGTACGAGTTTTTCAGCGAGTTTTTGCGCACCTTGCGCATAGTATCCACCCAAAGAATTAAGGTTTATTTGTAGTAAAACGCCTTTTTCAAGTAATTTATCCAAAATAGAAAAATTATCATACAAATAAGTATATCTTTCTGGGTGTGCAAAAACAGGCTGATAACCTTCTGATTGCATCAAAAAAACAGCCTCATCTAAAAAATAAGGTGGTGACATAAAAGCAGTTTCAAACAAAATGAATTTCTTATCATTATTATTTCTGCCAAAGGTTAAAAGGTTTTCCTTTTTTTTGAGTTTTTCTAATAAAAATTCATCTAAATAATACTCTGCTGCTGCCTCTAATTGTATTTCTAAGTTATTTTCTTTGACAAAATCACGTAGTTTTTCTAAGCAGGGCAAAATATTTTCAGGAGAATTCTTATAAAAATCTCCCATAATATGTGGGGTCATAATCATTTTTTTGTAGCCCATAGCCGCAAATTGCGTGAGTAATCCAAAAGATTCTTCCAAACTTTGTACGCCATCATCAAGCGCAGGAAGCAAGTGCGAGTGCATATCCGCTTGCACAAGTGCCTCTAAATTGTGTACTACTTCTTTTTCTTGAAAAATATTTTTTAGGAATTTTAGCATAAGTTCATTTTTTACCACATAGGCACATAGAAAACATAGAATACAAAATACAAGTTATTAATAATCAAGATTTTGCGTAATTCGTAATTGATAATTCATAATTGATTACTTGGAAAATCTTTCTACCAAATTAGTTTTAAAAAACAATTTGATTCTTTCCCATAAAGTAGGCGGTTTTAGGTTATTATCTTCATAATAACCACCATAACCATAGCCGTAACCATAACCGTAGCCATATGCTCCACCATTATTATCAACAGAATTTAATATAAGCCCAACACGTGCAATTTTATTGTTTTGAACAATACGGTTTACATTTTTGGCAAAAATTTTCTTAGAATAATCAGCACGCAATACAAACAAACGAGCATCTGTATTCTGCATAATCAAAAAACCATCAGTTACAAGCCCAACAGGCGGTGTATCTAGCAAAACAACATCATAAGTTTTCTTCAAATCCGAAAGTAGAGTTGTAAAATCTTCCGTCAAAATAAGTTCAGAAGGATTAGGCGGAAGTGCGCCCGCAGTGATAAAATCAAGATTTGGAATTTCTGTTTTTTTGATACACTCTTCAATGGTATGTTTTCCAATAAGAATGGTACTTACACCTTTGTCGTTGTCCGTTTTGAAGGCAAAATGTATTTTAGGTTTACGCATATCCAAATCCAAAATAACCACTTTCAAGCCAGAATAAGCAATAATTCCACCCAAATTGGCAGTTACAAATGTTTTCCCTTCTCCACTAATATTGGAAGTAATAGAAATAACTTTTTGACTAAAACGGCTTTTATCAGTCTTACTATTAGGAAACATAAAATCCAAATTAGTACGAATACTCCTAAATGCCTCACTCATAGAAGATTTTGGATTTAAGTGTACCAAAAGTTGAGAATAAACCAATTTTTCTTTTTTGTAGCGTGGTACAGCTCCCAAAATAGGCAAGTGAGTTAGTTTTTCCAAATCTTTTTGGCTTGTAATAGTATTGTGTAACATATATTGCAAAAGTACCAACGCCAAACTCAAAAATATGCCTACACCTGCACCAACGCCATAAAAAAGCGTTTTTTTAGGTGAAATAGGTGCGGTAGGCATTACGGCAGGCGCAATAATATCAAAACCCGCTACTGTTCCTGCCTCTTTTAAGTCAAGTTCTACTTTTTTCTTTTGCGCATCTGTAAAATATCCTTCATACAAAGCGTATGTTTTTCGCAGTTTGCTAAGTTCTGTATTTTGACCAGGAAGTGAGCCAAGTTCACCTTCCAAACGTCCCATTTCCATATCTAAGCGGTTTATTTGCTTTCTTATCTGAACATTTTGATTGTCAATCATCTGATTAGTAAGCGTTTTACTACTATTAAGGGCTTCTTGCACTCGTTGGTATTCTAGTGTGGTATTGAGAGCAGAAAGTCCTATTTGTTCTTGTTGTAATTTTATTTCATTAAGCCGCATAATAGCCGCAGAAATGCCACCATCAATACCTGCAGGCGCAACAAAATATTTTTTATCTGTGGGTTTTACAGAGTTTACTAGCCCTTGTGCATCAATTAAATCATCTATTTTAGCAGTGAGAAGGGAGCGGGTTTCCGTTAAAGATTTAATTTTACTTAAGTTTTCCCCAAGTTTTGCTTCTGCATTACTGGTACGGTTGCTCAAAATATAAGCATTCATTTGACTCTCTAGCCTTGTGAGTGTATCTTCAAGGCTTTTTAGGTAGGTATTTAGGTAATCTCTTTGTTGTTTAATTGCTCTGCTTTTTATTTCAATGGTCTTTTTTTGGTGCATACTATCCACCAGACGCACTATATCACGAGCTTTTGCGGGATTGTGGTCTTTAAAATTCACACCAATAACTTTTGCAGTTGGGTTTAAGATTTGGGCATCAAGATTTTTGTCTAAATAACCAAAAACAGCATATTTATTATTTATGATAAAATAGCTATTTGTACCGCTTATTCCGCCTGCCATAATAGTTAGGTCAAAATCAGGCGTAGAGAGAGTTTTTTTCAAAAATCCCGTAACTTTTGTTACTTTTTCACCTATGGTATAAGTTATTTCGTATTGGGTTTGGTTTATTTGTTTGATATAAAATTTTATTCCATATAGGCTTTCATTTTTTATCTTATGAATAATTTTCATATTGATTATAGGAAAAATCTCTTCATCTAAAACTCTGCCTTCTATGAAATATTGTACTGATAAATCAAGAGATTTTATAACTTCTTCGTACAATAAGGGAGATTTTATGATTTCTAATTCACCTACAAGGTTTGCTTCTGGTGGAGTAGTAGCAAGCATTGCACCTAACATTCCGTTGCCTCCATTATTGTCTTTTTCTTCCATTTTGATGGAAGATGTAGCTAAGAAAAGTGGTTTGGTATAGCGCAAAGTCATATAAGCCGCAAAAATAGAAAGCATAGGAATCAGCAACAACCATAACCAATTTTTCTTAAAAATAGCAATGATTTTGGGTAAATCTAATGCGCTAAGCAAATCCTCCTCTTCCTCATTAGTAATAATAGGCTGTTTTTGCAATAATTGTTGGTATTTTTCTTCTTCTGATAAACTAGGATTGGTCATTGCACATAGCTAAATAAATGATATATGATACAAACAGACTCAAAATGAGCATTTTGTATGAATATTGTGTAAACTTTATATAATTTTTTATTGAAAATTATATTACTACACACACACAAAGATAGTAAAAAAGGTACAAATAATTGGTATTTTTGTTGTTGTTTTTGAGAATTCTAAAATATAATAAAAATAATTTTATTATATTTTATTTGGTTCTACTAAGATTTATACGGAAATAGTTACTTTTGGGTGTGGATATAAATATAGAGCTACTATTAAATCTTCCCAACGTGAAGATTTTGAGCTATGGACTTTTAGATAAGTAATGAGTTGTAAATAAACTCCTAAATTTAAGACTGATAAGTTGGATTTAGTTTGTATTTAGACAATGGAGCTTGCCCATAGCATATTTATTGCAATTTTATGCTTATTTCCTCAAAATTATGAAAAGTAAATTTAGGACGTTATTTACAATGTATTAGAGTTTTTATAATTTGATTATCAAGTATTTAGCAATAAATAGATGTTTTAAACCACCCCCAGCCCTTCCTTAGAAAGGAGGGGAGTTTTGTTCCCCTCCTTTTCAAGGAGGGGTTAGGGGTGGTTTTAAGATATTTATACCATAACTTATTCATTATCAAGCTATAAAAACTCTATTACTTATCCTTATACAACTTCTATTTTCAAAATATCTTTAATCTCATCACAAGCGCATTCGTAGCTATGTGTAACGTCAAACACAAGTCCCGCCAAATCTTCTTGGTTGATGCCATTCATAGCATTTTTTTCAATTTCAAGAAGGATTTTACTCGTATGATGTATGCCAAAAGTGCTGAAAGTAGATTTTAATTTGTGCGCAAGGCTTTCCAACTTTGACAAATCTTTAGCTTCCTGCGCTTTTTTGAGCATTTTAATATCTGACTTGAAATTTTCTGTAAATATCTTGAAAAGTTGTTTTAAAGCATTAGGGTCATTATTGAGTAATTTGTTGAGATTATTAAGGTCT
>JANYGM010000179.1 GCA_025362415.1 bacterium | reverse complement strand
AATAATGATTTTCACGTTTTATTTTCTCCAAAAACTGGTATTTAAAAGCTATATTTGTTGTCCAATGGAAACATTGGACAACACAAAGTATAGCACTTTTTTAGAAATTAACATTACTGAGGAGGGGCTGGGGGTGGTTTTAGAACTTTTTTGCGTAAGTCCTAAGATTATAAGATTTTAGGATAATACAGAATAAATAAAAATAAATTTTGTAAAAAATAATTCAAACTGCTATATTTGCAGGCTAAATTGTTTTTTACAAAATTTTTCTATTTAACTGATAATGCAAAAATATAATAATATTTATTTTCTTGGGATAGGCGGAATTGGTATGAGTGCGTTAGCGCATTTTTTTGCCAATACAAACTATAAAGTAGGTGGCTATGACAAAACTCCTTCCGAAATAACCGCAAAACTCATTAAAAATGATATTTTTATACATTTTGAAGAAGATATAAATGATATTCCAAAAGCCTTTTTGGATAGCCAAAACACACTAATTGTTTACACGCCTGCCATTCCAAAAGAACACAAAGAATTTGTATTTTTCCAAGAAAATGGATTTACTATTTACAAACGCTCACAAGTGCTTGGAATGATTACAGAAAATTATTTTACAATAGCTGTAGCAGGCACACACGGCAAAACAACCACTTCTGCAATGATTGCGCACCTGCTCACACACGCACAAAAAAATGTAATGGCGTTTGTAGGTGGCATTATGAACAACTATAATACTAATATTTTGTTGGCTGATACTACAAAACCAATGATTGTAGTCGTAGAAGCTGATGAATATGACCGTTCTTTTTTGACACTTAGCCCTGATATTGCCATTGTAAATTCTGTTGATGCAGACCATTTGGATATTTATGGTGATAAAAATGCGGTAACGCAATCTTTTGAGGATTTTATAGGGAAAATAAAGGAAAAAGGCATACTTTTTATCAAAAAAGATATTCTCCCAAATATTAAATATGAATATAAAGGTAAAAATAAAATTATAGTTAAAGATTTTTCTTTGGAGAATATTGTTGATGCTAATTGCTATGCAGGGAATTTTATTGTGCAAGATTTTCATATAAAAGAAGGCAAATTTTGCTTTGATATAAAAACGCCAATACAAAAAATTAGTGGCGTAGAAATGCGTATGGCAGGTTTTCATAATATGCTCAACGCACTTGCGGCTTGTGCGGCAGCAGAAGCAGTAGGTATTTCTGGAGAAGTGATAAGAAATGGATTGAACACTTTTACAGGTGTGCATAGAAGATTTGAATACCTTGTAAATCAAGAAGATACAAATAAAAATATTATTTTTATTGATGATTATGCGCATCACCCAGAAGAGATAAAAGCCCTTCTGACCTCCGTTAGGGCATTATATCCTAATAAAAAAATAACAGCTATCTTTCAACCTCATTTGTACTCTCGTACACGAGATTTTGTAGATGGTTTTGCTGAAAGTTTGGATTTGGCTGATGAGGTTTGGCTGACTGATATTTATCCAGCACGAGAATTGCCTATTGAGGGTGTTACATCTAATATTATTTTAGAAAAAATGTGTTTAAAAAATAAATTTTTGTACACAACAGAACAAATACTAGAAAAAATTAGTAACTTGGACACTAATATACTTTTGACTGTGGGTGCAGGTGATATTGAATTGCTTGCAAAGGATATTCAGAAAAAAATTAGAAATTAGAAATTGTGAATTAGGAATGAATACAAAATATAACATACTGTATTCATTCACAATTCACAATTCCTAATTCACAATTAAAAAAAAATGCTTAAAAATTTTCAATATAAATCTTGGGTACTTGTCGTTTTTTTTGGTTTATTATTTGTTATTATTACCGCAATAACTGATAATAAACACAATGGAAGGGTTTGTAATACTATTTTAATTAGTATTGATAATGAAAATGGCAACTATTTTTTGGACAAAGAAACTATTACTTCTTTGATGACTGAAAAAGGAAAGTACAATATTATTGGTGAAAAATATAAAAATATTGATACCAAAGTGCTTGAAAATAGAATAAAAAGTAATATTTTTGTCAGGTTTTGTGAAGTTTCTAAAAACTTAAAAGGGGAAATTTTCGTAGATATAAAACAAGTAAACCCTGTAGCTCGTTTTGAGAATAGACTGAAAAGTTTTTATATCAATGATGAAGGCAAAATTTTTGCTCTTTCCAATACTTTTTCTGCGAGAGTTTTGCTGATTACAAGTGATAAAGAGGTTGTTTTGCCTGACTTTGTCAATGATGAAACAGACCAAAATTTACTTCTTTTGGTACAATTTATCAATAAAAATGCTTTTTGGAAAGCTGAAATTGCCCAAATTCACGTTAATAAAGAAAATGAAATTTTGCTTTATTTGCAAGTAGGAAACCAAGAAATTAGTTTAGGAAAATTAGAAAATCAAGAAGATATTAACAAGAAAATGAACAAGTTAGATATTGTTTGTAAAAAAATACTTACTACAAAAGGTTGGAATACGTATAAAAAAATTAGCTTAAAATATAATAACCAAATCATCTGCCAATAGCTTAGGAATTGTGAATTTTAAATTGTGAATTATGAATTAAATACAGTTTTTTGTTGTAATATTCATTCACAATTCACAACTCATAATTCACAATTAAAAAAGAAAAGTTACATAAATAATTAAACAAATGACCCAAAAAGTAGACAAAATTATAGTTGGATTAGATATAGGAAGTACGAAAATATGTATTGTCGTAGCTAGAAAAGATGATTATGGCAAAATAGAAATTTTGGGAATGGGCAAAGCAACTTCTGACGGGGTTACTCGTGGCGTTGTAACAAATATTGATAAAACTGTTGTGGCTATCAGAAAAGCTAAAAAAGAAGCAGAAGAACAGTCTGGTATCAATATTCGTATTGTTAATGTAGGTATTGCAGGGCAACATATTAGGAGTTTTAGCCAACACGGAAGCATTACACGCCCTGATGGTACAAAAGAAATTTCTGTAGCAGACGTAAATAGGCTTACTGATGATATGTATAAGGTAATGAATGAGCCAGGAACGGATATTATCCACGTAATGGCGCAAGATTATACTATTGATGGAGAAATTAACATAAAAGAACCTATTGGAATGTTGGGCGTGAAGTTAGAGGCTGATTTTCATATTATTACCGCAGCAACAGGCTCATTAGGAAATATAAAAAAGTGCCTTGATAAGGTAGATTTGGTTATTGATAATATTATATTAGAGCCAATTGCCTCTGGAATGTCGGTGCTTTCTGAAGAAGAGCGCAAATATGGTGTTGTTTTGGTGGATATTGGAGGCGGAACTACAGATATTGCTATTTTTCATGAAAATATTATAAGACATACTGCCGTTATTCCTTTTGGTGGGGCTGTAATTACAAGTGATATTCAACAAGGTTGTATGGTGATGGACTCACAAGCAGAACTTTTGAAGGTACGTTACGGCAAAGCTATTGCAGAAGCTGCAGACCCAAATGAAATAGTTTCTATTCCTAGTCTAAATAACCGTGCGCCCAAAGAAATTTCTGTTACAAACCTCTCCAAAATCATTGAGGCACGTATTGGTGAGATTATTGAAGAAGTGCATAAAGAAATTTTGCGCTCAAAATATAGCACAAAACTACTTGGGGGCATTGTCGTTACTGGTGGTGGTTCTATGCTTGCAGGTATAAATGACCTTTTTGCGTTAATGACGGGTATGGATATTCGTACAGGTATTCCTACAGAACATCTCAACAAAAATAATATCAATGCCGTAAAACACCCTAGTTATGCTACTCCTGTTGGGCTGGTAATGGCTGGTTTTTTTGCTATTGATTATAGAAATGAACAAGCACATTCTGACAAAGATACACAACATCAAAATAAATTACCTAAAAAAGCAACAGAAGAAGACAACAAAATACCAGAAAAACAAGAAGAAAAACCAACGTCCTTTTTTCAGAAAGTCATTGACAGAACTAAAAAACTACTAATGGACGACTTTAAAGATGATGAAAACAAAAAAAATTACTAAAATTCAATTACGAATTACGAATTATCAATTACGAAAAATTTAACTACATTTTACTTTGTATTTAATTCATAATTTCTAATTCACAATTCACAATTCACAATTACTTATGTGGAAAGAAGAAGATAATAAATTAAAAGCAAGTTTGACTTTTAAAAATTTCGTTGATGCTTTTGCTTTTATGACGCAAGTCGCTATTGTGGCAGAAAAAGCTAATCATCACCCTTGGTGGTCAAATGTTTATAATAAAATTGAGATAGAACTTACCACTCACGACGCAGGAAATACAGTTACAGACAAAGATAAAGCACTTTCTGCAGAAATAACAACACTTTATCAGAAATATAAGTAATATGTTGTTGAAAACAAATTTTAGATTTTATATTCCTTAGTGCCTTCTTAGTGTGTATTTCTTAATGTTCTTAGTGGTTAAAAAAATAAAACTATGCTCTACGCTTTTGATAGCTATTATTTTGATGATAAAGCTAAAACTGTTTGTTTTGCTTTTGAAAATTGGACAGACGAAAATCCCTTACAAATTTTTACAGAAATAATAGAAAGCAACGAAGAATACGAGCCAGGTGCATTTTATAAGAAAGAATTGCCTTGCATTTTAGATGTTTTGACAAAAATCAACCTTAAAGATGAAGATATTATAATTGTTGATAGCTATGTTATTTTAGATGATGAAGGAAAATTTGGTTTAGGTGGCTATCTATATGAAAAATTAGAGAAAAAAAATGCTATTATTGGCGTTGCTAAGACAAGATACGCCAGAAATACCCTTCACGTAGCAGAAGTATTGAGAGGAGAAAGTAAAAATCCTTTGTTTGTTACAGCTATTGGTACAGACTTACAAGTTGCTGCTGAAAATGTCAAAAATATGGCAGGAGAATACAGAATCCCCACTATTCTCAAAAAAATAGATACCCTTACGAAAGAATAATGAAAAAGAAAACAAAAAAATCAGAAGAGAAACCCACCGTAAACAAAGATTTAAGTGGTTTTGACATTACTATCAATAGTTTTGGAGAAATTATCTCTACTTATAGCATTGATGAACTAAATTCTTTTTTGGACAAAAACGTCAAAGATAAAAAGCTAAAATAAGCAAAACTTGTATTAAAGCCCCCTTTGGGGGTTTGGGGGCTATTTAAAGTTTTCTTTGGGGGTTTGGGGGCTTATTTTTTTGCTAATGCTTCTTTCAATTCCACTATTTCCTGCTCCAATGCCTTAATTTTGATGCGGTATTGCGCATCTTTTTCATACTTTTCTAAGGCTTGGTCAATTTTTACTTTGAGGTCAATATTATCCCAAGGCTTCAAAATGAAGCCAAAAACATTATATTCATTAAGTGCTTTGAGAATGGTATCTTGGTCTGCGTGAGCAGTAATGACCATTCTGACAAGGTCAGGGTAATTATAGTGAATACGTTGCAAAAAATCTGTCCCTGTCATTTCTGGCATTTGCTGGTCTGTGAGAACTACGTGCATTGGGTTGGTCATCAAAATTTTAAATGCTTCTTTGACAGAATCAGCCACATAAACAGTATAATATTTTTTGAAAGTAATTTGAAATGTTTGAAGGTTTTTCTCTTCATCATCAATATACAAAACACCATATTTTTTAAAATCCATTTTAAAGTTTTTTAAAGTTTTAAAATTTTAGTAAAGTTTTTCAAATCTTTAAGATTGGAAAAACTTTACTAAGAATATGTAAAATATTTGTATTAAAGTCCTCTTTGGGATTTAGGGGCTACAAATTAACGGCAAAATTAAGTGTCATCATTTGTGTCCATTGTAATTTTTCTACTTGGTCTTGGTCATAAAATAAAGTACCTCCAAGTTTCACGTTGGCATATTTATTGATTTTTGCAATGATTGCTGCATCTAAACGTACATCTGTTGCTAGTGGGTCTTCGTAAGTAGTGAAAGAAACAAAGTGCGCCTGCAAAAGAATATTTTTCATAATTTCTTTATTAAAATCCGCCTCAACTCTCATTAAACCAACCTCATTTCTGATACTTTTGCCTTCCTGCACACCATAATTTACTTTTTGGTCAAAAGTGCCACCCACACCAGCTTTATTATTATTAAATTTATCTTCCAAAACAAAAGTTTGGCGCATACTTGCCACACCAAATCTTGCCCAAAAATACGTTACAGGCTTATATTCAAAACCCATTGTTTCAGACAAAAAAGCAGGTGAAAACAAGTTAGAAATAAGCGTTTGTGTTTCTATTTTAGTAACGGCATCTGTCGTAAAAGTGTAACCTTCAGCAAATTGCGAAAGAAAATTGAGTGACGCAAACAAATTCCAATTTTTGGAGATTTTGTAACCATATTTTGTATCTAAAAGCATACGGTCATTACTTTTACGCAGGCTTTGACCTTTGTTTTTCACAAAACCATACTCAAAAATAGCAGCATTATCCCAAGAAATGTTCCCTTTCAAATAATTAGCTTTTCCATTGAAAAACAACCCCAACGCAATAGAATTGACACCACCAGCACGCCAAGTATCAGAAAAAGAAGCCTGATTAAAGCTAAAACCTGTTTGTGCTGCTTTTATCCAATAACTTGTATCTTTTTTGATAGGAGCTATTGTAGCGGTATCTTTCACTTGTGCAGAAATACTATTTGTTCTAAACAAAAAACTTGCTATAAATAGCAAACAAAGCATAAATTGTGTTTTTTTCATTAAAATAAATTCAATGTATGATATTTAATTGTTGATAAATTATTTTTTCAATTCTAATAAATTTTTTGTATTAAAGTCCCCTTTGGGGATTTAGGGGCTTCTTTTTTTAATTATTGAGCCATTTTTCTAGGTATTCTTGTTGTATTTTGGTTGCATCACTTTTTAGCTGAATGTAATATTCTCTATGAAAATGTGCATCTTCTGCATCTATAGAGATGTTTTTGAGTTGTTTATTTCTGAAAATAGTCAGTTCACAGCTTAATTTTCCGTGCAGAAGTTCGTTGATATTATTTTCAATTTTTCTACCATCAAGGGCAATTATTTCATCTTTTAGGCTCAAAAGGCGGGCAGTTTTTGTATTAGGAACAATCATACTTACCATACATTTTCCTGTGTCAGTATTACATTCAAAATCAAACATTTCTGTTCCTTTATTATGGTGATTAGTGATAAGCACAAAGCCAAAATACTCCAATAAATCATCTAAAACCTTTTCTAGTGGATATTTACCAAAAATACATTCATCAAAATATTTTTGCAAAGATTTGCCTGCAACTTTTTCTGCCACTTTTTTGAAACTCTCCATTGTATAACCAATGCCTTTTTTGCCAAAATCAGTCCATAAAACTCGCATCACATCATCTAATGATTTTTTATTTTTGGTACTTTTACGTATTTCCAAATCCAAAATTAGTGCTACAATGCTTCCTTTTGCATAAATAGACACTTTACGGTCAGGAATACCCACAGAATAGCCATCAAGCCACAAATCAAGAGAAGAATCTACTAGAGAATGATTATTACAACCAAAATTATTGAAATGTTTTTTGAAAGAGTCATTTAATTCTTTCAAATACTGTTGGTATTTCCACACACCAGAGCGCATCAAAAAAATGTCCCCATAATACGTGGTGATGCCTTCCGCTACAAAGCCAGTATCAAAATAATTTTCTTTGGTATAATCATACGGCAGCATCTGTGCAGGACGAATTTTGCATATATTCCAAGCGTTAAAAAGCTCGTGTGAGCATACGCCCAAGAAATTTTTATAACTTTCTTCACTATTCATAAGTTCAGATGAGCCAACCACAATCACCGTAGAATTTCTATGTTCTACGCCGTGATGATATTTTTGTGGCAAAGCGTGAACCAAAAAATGGTATTCTTCAAAAGGAAATTCTTTCATCATATCCAACTGATTTTTTGTAAACCCTTGAAAATCAGAAAGTAATGTTGTCAAATCTGCAATATACCATTCCCCTTGAACCCAAATATTGAAAGGAGTTTGTGCTACTTCATACTGATAATGTTGCAAAGTATTACTTGCAATCATAGGGCTATCCACAAGTTCGTGATAATCAACTGCTTGCAACGTATTTTTATTGTCGCTTTTTAGTCCACAAGCTATTTTATAGTCTTTTGGAAGGTCTAGAAGTTGCACTTTGCAAGGCTCATTGATGCGCCCTTCCAAGTAAGGCAAACACGTACAAAAATTGATGTAAAGTTGCTCATCATCAAGATAAGTACCACCAGCGTCCATTTGAACAGCATAATAGTTGTATTCTACTTTTATTTCACTAAATCCTTTTGTGTCAATTTTCCATCTATCTTTGGTAATTTTTTTGAAGGTAAGATGTTTGCCATTTTTACTTTTGACATTGAATTTCTGAATATTTTTAGCAAAATTTTGTAATTCGTAACGTCCAGGTCGCCACGCAGGCAACTGGATTTCAATGGTATCAGTCGTTATATTGTCAATATGAAAGATAAAATCTATCAAATGAGCAGTAGAAGACTGAAAAGAAATAGAATAAGTAAGCATAATAGTTTTGAAAATGATATTTATTTTGAGTTGTTTTTGAAAATTTAACGCAAAATACAAAAATATTCTATAAATATTCCCTAAAAAATAAAATTAGAGAAAGAATACAGAAAACTATAATATTTTAGAGATTTTTTATTCTGATATTATTGGGATAATAGTTGTTTATTCGTCCAGAAATACGTTTAAACCAACCCAAAGGCAGGTTTTGGTAAGTGGCAAGCGTCCACCCAAAAGGATTATTTTCTTGTAATTCATCTAATTCAAAAGGTTGTTTTCTCAAAAAATCTAATGCTTGCTCGTGAGAAATTGCCATACGTGTATATGAGGGAGTGTTTGTATCTGTAGGTGCTAGCAAATCACACATAGCAAGCTCGTGTGAGGGAATAAAATCTTTGCCTTTTATTTCACCAATAAGTGTTCCAAAATTTTTCATAAAAAGATAACCATCAAGGTTTTTAAATTTTTCCTCGTGTATTTTTGGAACAGCAAAAACAAGTGATTTATTGACAGAAAATAAACTAAAACTATCTGCATTGTTCAGCCAATTACTCACAAATGCCAAATCTTTTTTATTAAGTTCTTCATAACGGCTTTTTTGCCTTCTAAATTTTATACCTTCTGTAAAGATATTTCTCTGCAAAACTGCAACAAAAAAACCTTCTCCCTGCGTTTTATGAGGATAAAAATGATAGCCAATTATTTCACCTTTTAGACTTTTTTCACGTGTTTCTCGGATATTAAAATCAGGTTTAAAACCACCCCCAGCCCCTCCTTCAAAGGAGGGGATTAAAGTCCCCCTACTTTCTAAGGAGGGGTTAGGGGTGGTTTGTATATTACTCAAATCAAGTTCCACGCAAGAAAACCCCATTTCATTCACTAAAAAATGCAAATTGTCTTCATTTTCTTGTCTATTAAAAGTACAAGTGCTATAAATTAAATAACCACCTTGTTTGATGCTAGGCGCAATATCTGCCAAAATACGCTTTTGACGTGAGCTACAAATTTGCACATTTGCCTCTGACCACTCACGCAGGGCATTTTCCTCTTTCCTAAACATTCCCTCGCCAGAGCAAGGCGCATCAACAACCACAATATCAAAAAAGCCTTCTAAACGCCCAAAAGTTTCAGCGTCATTGCTTGTAAGGGCATAATTAGTGTTTCCCCAACGAGTCATATTTTCCTCCAAAATCCCCAAACGTGCTTTAATGACTTCATTACTTACCAAAAAACTTTTTTCACCAATAACAGTGCTAATATGCGTACTTTTACCACCTGGCGCAGCACACAAATCAAGTACACAAACGGGATTTTTATCCAAATTATTAGGCAAAATTTGCTCCAATACCTCACCCAAAAACATAGAAGAGGCTTCTTGCACATAATATGCACCTGCCCAAAAACTTGCATCTAACGTAAAACTAGGTCTTTCTGCCAAATAAAATCCTTCTTTGCACCAAAAAACTGGGTTTTCTGTATATTGAGTAGGAAAAACAGTTGTTTTTTTAGGATTTAGACGAATAGAAATAGTGGCGGGTTGCTCCAAACTTTCTAATAAAGCCATAGCTTCTTTTTCGTCAAAATCAGCCTTAATACGTGTTTTAAATAGTTCTGGAAGCATTTTTTATGTATGTGATGTATTTTGTTATTATAGGCAATTTATTTAAAATCATATAATAAATGGACATATAAAATAAAAACAATTATTTTGCAACTAAGTAATGGAATATTGAATTGCACCTTTTTTTACTATTTTCCCATTATTTTTTTTATTATCCTTTTTATAGTGGTAACACCATTCAATATACTTTTTCTTTTTAAATAGGTTGAATAGTTTTTTAGAAACGTATCACAATTGTTAAGACTGTGAGATGCCAGATATTTTTTGTCGGCAGGCAAATGAAGCAAAAAACAATCTTTTAATGCTGCAAATGGCTTTGACTTATGTAATGTTTTTACACTCCAATGCCTTGCAATACCCCCAATACTACCAAAATTAAATACTAGATGCCCTTGTAATAAATACTTTTCTATGGCACAAGATGTAAGCATTTCGTCACCATTATGAAATAGTTGTGAAATATTATCAACGTAACAAGGTAAATATGCCATGCAGGAATTATAAATTTCTCCAAAAAAAGACCTTGTACCACCAATCAATTCTCCTCCCGCCCAATTCCCTACACTAGGACACTTCATTAATTTTTCTTTATCATTAATAATTTTGTTTCTTCCGTATGCAGGATAAACTTGGTCTGTTATATCATAATATATTGGTAGTTCATTATGGAGTATTGCCTCAAAATTTTCAGGAATATCATTGATACAAACTACATCATTATCAATTAAAATAGAGTAATCAGCACCACTAACGGATAAATATTTGAATACATCAATTTTATGATGTGCTGCATAAAATTTTATTCCATTTGGGATATTTATTGTAAAATCTACTTTTTCAACTGATAATTCAGGAGCTATTCTAGTGATAAATTCAGGTAAGTTGGATAAAACAACCAACTTAAATCCATATTTTTTCAGTGAATAAAATAATAATTTACAACAATTTATATACTCCTTGATGCCAACAGAACCATTCTCTGATACGTTTTTTGTAATATCTTCATTCGCAATGAACAGCATTGTATAAAACACACAGTCTTTTTTGGTCATTATTTTTATTATTATTTAAAGGTTATTGCACCACAAACTTAACAAAAAAAATAGGAAATTGATAAAATATAGCTTTTGTTTTTGGACGTAGTACATATATTTATTTATGTGTATACCTCGTTAACTGCTAAGAATTAAAAAATTTGCACAATTTACCTAAATTTTTACTTACTTTGCAATCTAATATATCCTTAATTTATGAATCCAAATTTCCTAAAAAATATCCTTCCACATATCATTGTGGTTATACTTAGTTTAATTATTGCGTTAGCATATATGTCACCAGTTTTAAGCGGGAAAAACCTTAAACAACATGATGTAGTTCAGGCAAAATCAATAGCAAAATATAATGTAGAATACCGCAAATCAACAGGAGAACTTCCTTTATGGTCGCCGTCTGCTTTTTCAGGAATGCCCGCATATATGATTGTAATGGATTATCCCAATAGTATAACATTACATCTGGGGCGTTTGATAATGAAAACACTACCAGAACCTGCTAATTATGTATTTTTCTACTTGATATGTTGTTATATTGCATTGTGTCTATTGGGTATGCGCCCTGTGGTAGCATTTTTAGGTGCAATAGCTTATGCTTTTGGTGCTTATAATATTATAAATATTGGTGCTGGGCACATGTCTAAGGTACTTGCAGTGGCTACTGCACCACCATTTTTGGCGGCTGTTATAATGACTTTTAGAGGAAAATATTTGCTTGGTGGCGTGCTCGTGGCACTTTTTGCGGGTATTCATCAATTCAGTAATTTTGTGCAAATTACTTATTACTTGCTTTTTTCTTTTTTGATTTTTGGCATAATATTTTTTGTAGAAGCCTTGAAAACCAAACAATTAAAACAGTTTTTTGTGGCTACGGCTATTGTTTTTGGTGCTGGTTTACTTAGTCTTGGCACACACGCATCACGTTACTGGACAACTTACGGATACTCACGAGAAACTATTAGGGGCAAATCTGACTTGTCAGATGAGGCGCAATACGTTCTAAATCCTGAAACCAAAAAAAGTAAAGAAATAGTACCAAGAGATGGTTTAGACAAAGAATATGCTTTTAAATGGAGTTACGGAATTTTGGAAACTTTCAACCTTTTTATCCCTAATTTTATGGGTGGGGCATCTGGTGGCGCACTTCCAAAAAATTCTAATACTTTTAAAATACTCACTGCAAAAGGTACCCCTGATGAGCGGGCTGAAGGGTTTGTTAGTGGTTATGCTCCTGCATACTGGGGTGAGCAACCAGGCACAGGCGGACCTGCCTATATGGGTGCAATTTTGGTGTTTTTGGCAGTTTTTGGATTTATGATTTCCCAAAATAAGCTCAAATGGTGGGCTTTGGGTAGTTTTGGTATATTTTTGGGAATTGCGTGGGGACACAATTTTTTCCTCAATGATTTGTTTTTTGATTATTTGCCACTTTTCAATAAGTTTAGAGCAGTTACAATGACACTCTCCGTGGCAAGTATTTTCCTTGTTGTTTTGGCTGTTTTAGGTCTAGAAGAATTGGCTAATATGAATAAAACAATCCTTCATAATCCTGCCTTAAAACCAGAAGAACTAACTCCCCTACTTTCTAAGGAGGGGTTGGGGGTGGTTTCAGAACCAATTATTAAAAAACTATTGTATGCTTTTCTTGCCACAGGTGGTTTAGCATTAGTTTTTGCAGTTTTAGGGGGTATGTTTTTTGACTTTACTTCAAAAAATGATGCAAGTTTTCAGCAACAACTTCAAAAAATGGTAGGTGATATGAGTTTTGCAAGCGAAATAATGCGTGCCATTCGTGAAGATAGACTAAGCTTATTGCGTACAGATGCTTTTAGAACTGTTTTCTTTATATCTGTTGCGGCTACTCTGGTTTGGGTATATCTCAAAAAATATGTTAATTTTACTGTTTTGATGATTTCTCTTTCTTTTTTTATGTTAATTGATTTGTGGATAGTGGACAAACGCTATGTAAATAACGCAAGTTTTGTACCCAAAGAAGAAGTAGCAGAAATGGCACTTACCAGCGCAGATGAGCAAATTCTGAAAGATAAAACTAATTTTAGGGTATTAAATATGGCTACTAGCCCATTCCAAGATGCAGAAACTTCTTTTTATCATTTATCTATTGGTGGCTATCACGCAGCAAAGCTAAAACGCTATCAAGAGCTTATAGAAGGGCATATCAACAACAATAATATGGGCGTTTGGAATATGCTAAACACTAAATATGTTATTCAAGAAAACGACAAAAAACAACTTGTAGCTATCACCAATCCACAAGCAGCAGGTAATGCGTGGTTTGTTCCTACTTATAAAATTGTCGCAAATGCTGATGAAGAGTTTAGGGCATTAAAAGGATTTGATGCACTCAAAATAGCTTTTATTGATAAAAAATTTGAAAAAGATTTGACTAATCTTGCTCCCAATACTATTCAATTTGATTCTACGGCAACTATCAAGCTCAAAGACCCAAAACCTGATCTAATGACTTATGAAACATCAGCTAAAACGCCACAATTAGCAATTTTTTCAGAAATTTATTATAAAGAAAGTGTTTCAGAATGGATTTGTTTTATTGATGGAAAAGAAGTACCTTACATGCGTGCAAACTATGTGTTGCGTGCTTGCGTTGTACCCACAGGAAACCACAAAATAGAGTTTAAATTTATATCAAAAGGCTACAAAATAGGAGAAACCATAGCACTGATAAGCTCAATAATAATGGTTTTAATGACTTTAGTGGCACTATTTTTGTATTTTAAGAAAAATAAAAACAAAGCCCCCAACCCCAAAGGGGAGCAATAAAAATACATATCATAGAAGTAACAAATGTATTAAAAGTTCCCTTGTGCTGCACTAGGGATTTAGGGGCTACAATTAAAAATTATTACCAATGAAAATCCTTAGTGAAACATCAAGAAAATCTAGTACAAGTACCATAAAAGAAGCTATCAATGCGCTTTTAGATGCCTACAAAATACGTGGAAAATTCAATGAAACCAATATTACAGCATCTTGGGAGCGTATTATGGGCGTAGCGGTTGCCAATAGAACATCAGAATTATATATAAAAAACGGTACATTGTTTGTAAAACTTACCTCTGCCGTACTCAAAAATGAGCTTTCTATGTCAAAAACAAAGATTTTAGCCAATTTTGAGCAAGATTGCGGTGAGAAAATGATAGACCATATTATATTTTTATAGAAAATACAATAGTGTGAATAGTGTATTAAAAAACCAATTATCAATGTCGTAAAGGATATTATTTATAAGCAACAACAAATGAAAAAAATTGGTATTTGCCTTGCTGGTGGTGGAGCACGTGGAATAGCGCATATTGGCGTTTTAAAAGCGTTGGAGCAGGAGAATATTCGTCCTGATTATGTTTCTGGTGCAAGTATGGGAGCTATTGTTGGTGCAATGTATGCTGACGGGCTTTCTACTGAAAGAATGATGGAGGCACTTCTGGAAACAAAAATCTACAAACTTTTTACTTTTGGCGTGCCTTGGGACGGACTTACAGAACTCAAATACCTCAAAAAAATGCTCAAAAAGTACATTTCTGCCACAAGATTTGAAGATTTAGAGAAAAAACTATTTGTAGCTATTTCTAACCTCAATACTGGGCAAGCGGAAATTCATAGCATTGGAGAACTTTACCAAATTATACTAGCATCTGCCTGCATTCCATTGATTTTCAAGCCTATAGAAATTGGAAAATACACTTATGTTGATGGCGGACTTCTCAATAACCTGCCAGTTGAACCTCTTTTGGATATTTCAGAAGTGATTATTGGTGTAAATGTCAATGGGAATAATATTTTGAGTAAAGAAAATTGGAACTTAAAAACCATTGCAGAACGCTCTTTTGACCTCGTAATGTGGACAAATGCCTCCCATAACCTCAAAAAATGCCATATCATCATAGAACCAAGTGAAACCACAAAACACAATTTATTTGATTTTGCAGCAGCAAAACAAATTTACCAATATGGTTATGATGAAGCCAAACGCCTTATGCCCGAAATTTTGAAATTAGTATAAAAATACAATTTTTGCTACAGATGCACAAATAAATACAAATGGAATGATTTTTGTTGATATATTTTGTTGCAAAATTTCGTACTTTCTTAAATTTTCTGTATTTTTGCAAGGCACAAATATTTCTAAAACAATTCCGTTTTTGAATTGTTTTAGAATAACTAATACCGTTTTCCAATATAGATTTATGCACATACAACCAGGCAAATTACTTGCTCAAATCAATTCTCCTGCGGATTTACGCAAACTAGACCGTTCACAACTTTTTGAAGTTTGCACAGAACTACGTCAGTTTATTGTTGATAATGTTTCCGTTTATGGTGGGCATTTTGGCGCAAGTTTGGGCGTTGTAGAGCTTACTGTGGCACTTCACTACAAATATAACACCCCAGAAGACCAACTCGTTTGGGATGTGGGACACCAAGCCTACGGACACAAAATCCTCACAGGAAGACGTGATAATTTCTATACAAACCGTCTTTATGGTGGTATTTCAGGCTTTCCTAAAAGAAAAGAAAGTATTTTTGATACTTTTGGAGTAGGACACTCTTCTACTTCCATTTCTGCGGCTTTGGGTATGGCGGTTGCCTCCAAAATCAAGGGAGAAAAGCAAAAAAGGCATATTGCAGTCATTGGAGATGGTGCTATTACGGGTGGTATGGCTTTTGAAGGTATGAATAATGCAGGTTTTTTGGATAGTGATATTTTGATTATTTTGAATGATAATTGTATGTCTATTGACCCAAATGTGGGTGCATTGAAAGATTATTTAACTGATATTACTACGTCTGGCACTTACAACAAAGTAAAAGACGAAATTTGGAAAGTTTTGGGCAAAATGAGTAAATTTGGAAAAACTGCCCAAGAAGTGCTTTCTAAGATAGATGGTGCAATAAAAAGTGGACTTCTTAAACATAGTAATTTGTTTGAAAGCCTAAATTTACGTTATTTTGGTCCAGTTGATGGACACGATGTAGAACATTTGGCAGATATTATGGAAGATTTGAAAAAAATTCCAGGTCCAAAAATCCTGCATTGCGTTACTACAAAGGGAAAAGGCTATGCACTAGCTGAAAAAGACCAAACCAAATGGCACGCACCAGGTCTTTTTGACAAAGTTACAGGGGAGATTTTTAAAAAAACTTATGAAACTCCACAAGCACCAAAATACCAAGATGTTTTTGGGCATACGCTTGTAGAACTTGCTAAAATGAATGATAAAGTTGTGGGTATCACGCCTGCAATGCCTTCTGGTTCATCTTTGAATATTATGATGAAAGAAATGCCTGATAGGGCATTTGATGTGGGTATTTGCGAGCAACACGCCGTTACATTTGCTGCTGGACTTGCTACACAAGGTATTATTCCATTTTGCAACATTTATTCAACTTTTATGCAACGTGCTTATGACCAAGTCATTCACGATGTTGCTATACAAGAACTTCCTGTGATTTTCTGTTTGGATAGAGGCGGTTTTTCAGGTGCAGATGGTCCTACACATCACGGAGCGTATGATTTGGCGTATTTCCGTTGTATCCCTAATATGATTGTAGCTGCACCAATGAATGAGCAAGAACTACGTAATATGATGTTTACGGCTATGCTCAACGCAGAAGAAAATGGAAAACGTGCTTTTTCTATTCGTTATCCGCGTGGTGAGGGAACTATGCCACAATGGAAAACGACTTTGGAAAGAATGGAAATAGGAAAAGGGCGTTTGGTAAAAGCTGGTGAAGATATTGCAATCCTTACTATTGGGCATATTGGCAACTATGTTACGGAGGCTTTGGAGTTACTTAAAACCTCTAAAAACTCGTCTGAAATATCTGTTGCACACTATGATATGCGCTTTGTGAAGCCTTTGGACGAGGAGATGCTTCATACTATTTTCCAAAAATTTGATAAGGTGATTACTATTGAAGATGGTTGTGTAATGGGTGGTTTGGGTACAGCCATTGCAGAATTTATGGTTGATAATGGTTATACGGCTCAAATCAAGCGTTTGGGTATTCCTGACCGCATTGTGGAACACGGCACACAATTAGAACTGCATCACGAATGTGGTTTTGCACCTGAAGATATTGCAAAAGAAGTGCAAAAAATGATGGGAAATATAAAAAATGATGTTAAAAACAATTTAAAGGTTTTACAGAATTTATAGTTAATTTACTCCAAATCTCTTAGATTTGGAGTGTTTTTTTACATTAAAAAACAAAATGAAAAAATCTTATTCACATTACGTTTTTGAGGATTTAGCTGACTTGGGAATATCTGTTACTACAGCACAATTATTCCAAAAAACATTACAATTAAAGCCCACAGCGTGGATTTTAGAAACGCTTGCTTTTAATAAAACTTTGCCAATGAGTACGGAAAAAGCAAGGTCAGAACTTTTGATTATGCCTATTTTATTGGAATTAAAGAGGCAAAATGTGTTAAAAATAACCTTATTTTCAGGATATAAATTAGATGTAGATACTAGTAGGGGACTAAGAGGATTTTGTGATTTTCTCATTTCTACAAAGCCACAAGCACCTTTTTTAGAAAGTCCTATTATAGCAGTTGTTGAGGCGAAACAGGATAAAGATTTGATGGAAGCTGCTCCACAATGTATTGCAGAAATGTATGCAGCACAGCTTTTCAATGAAAAACATAAAACACAAGTTCCTGTAATTTTTGGTACTGTAACAAGTGGTTATGAATGGATTTTTATGAAATTAGAAAATCAACAAGTAATTATTGATACAGAACGCTACACCATCAAAGATTTAGAAGATTTATTGGGTATTTGGCAAACTATTATTGCAGAATTTTAAACCTTAACTGAAGTTTTGCTACCGTACACTGTTTTAAAAAGAGATTATGGTCTGTACCGTAATGCAATGAAGGTCAGACC
>JANYGM010000149.1 GCA_025362415.1 bacterium | reverse complement strand
CCTTCATTGCATTACGGTACAGACCACAATTCTTTTTAAAACAGTGTACGGTAGCAAAAGTTTTTTATAGAATATCAAATTAAAAAGTATTTACGTGAGAAAAAATATTAATTTAAGACTACTGGTAACCTCTGTATTGGTTGTTATGTTTTGTGCAACACTTTGTATAAGTTGCAAGCAATCAGCTAAAAGTCGCCTTGTAGGCAAATGGAAAATCAATGGAAAAGCTACTGTGGCTAAAATGAACGAAGAAACAAAGAAAATGTTTGGCGGTGAGAAAATGGCAGAGCAATTGCTTGGCGACATAAAAGTTGAATATAAAAAAAATGGTACTTATGTGGCTACCAACAATGAAACGGGTACTTGGTCTGTTTCAGCTGATGATAAAATGCTTACAACTACTGCAAAAGGCAAAAAAGAAGAGCAAATGACTATTGTAGAAATTTCTGGTACACAATTTGTCGTAAATAATGTACCAAATATCAGTTCACCTGTTATTTATGAGGCTTATAAGTAACTAATATTCATAAGAAACAATAGGAAAGAAAAATTGTTTTAATGTAGGATATTCCAAAATTGTGAATGATGTATTTCATTCACAATTTACAACTCATCATTTACAATTATAACAATGGCAAATATACTTACAAAAAGACGTGAACCTTACGAATTTATGCTTTGGACAGGCATTGTGGGTACGTGTATTATTTTTTTGTTTTTGGCTGGTGCTTATCTTGCACGCAAAGGAACAACAGGTTGGGTAGATTTTTCTTTGCCTCGTGCCTTTGGTGTGAGTACGTTTTTTATGCTCGCAAGCAGCTACACGCTACATGTAGCTAACAAATGCTTTGTAAAAGATGAATATTTTGCTTACCGTTATATGCTCGGAACTACTTTGTTTTTGGGCTTGGTTTTTGCAGGAAGTCAGTATTGGGGTTGGCATCAACTAGAAAAGCAAGGTTTACCTTTTATGAATGGCAAAGTATCAGGAAGTTTTGTTTATGTGCTTTCAGGTGCGCATTTGGCACATCTTTTGGGTGGTTTGGTGGCGTTGTTGTGGGTTTTTGTTACTTCCATACGTAGAACAAGTTATGTAGATTCTTTTATTTATGCTGTGAATGCACCTAATATTCACCGTTTGCGGTTAGTAACAATATATTGGCAGTTTTTAGATTTTATTTGGGTATTGTTATACTGTTTTTTATCATATCATCACTAAATAATTATAAAAATTAGAGTTTTTATTATCAGATGTTTAGCATAAATGAATATCAAAACCACCCCTAACCCCTCCTTGAAAAGGAGGGGGACAAAACTCCCCTACTTCCTAAGGAGGGGTTGGGGGTGGTTAAGGAATAATTTATTATATAAATTGTTCATAATCAAGCTATAAAAACTCTATTACACCTAACTATGCAAATTACTAACTTATAAAAACAAACAAATGTATTATAAAGGGGATATTACTGATAATGCTATTAGTTTGATTATTGAGCAAATGGAAACTTGCTTAGACCAAGAGCAAGCTCCTACACGTGTGCGCAAGAAAATTATTTATATGATTATAGAATGTTTACAAAATATTTATAATTATTTTAAAGATAAACCCTACCAAAAAGTTCTTAATGATGAAAGTTGCTTAGATATTAAAAATGATGCCTATAGCTATACTATCAATGCTAGCAATTATATAACTGACGAAAGTTCTCAAAATATTATCAAAAAAATTGAATATATCAATTCCCTTTCAACGGAAGAGTTGCACGAGTTCTATTTAAAGGTACTTTCTAGTCAGCAAGTTTCTAGTTCTGGGGGTGCAGGTTTGGGGCTTATTGATATTGCACGCAAATCTGGTACAAAATTATCTTATGTTTTAGCTCCTAATACTAACGGAGATATTTATTTTACACTACAAATTAGTATTCTAAACAATTAGGAATGAAAATCAAAAAACTTGATTTTTTATTTTTTACAATAACTTAATAATCAAAATTTTAAATTCGTACCTCGTACTTCTTATTTCGTACCTCTTCCTTAGACAATAATGACAAATTTAATAGTAGAAAAAACGGCACGAACACCACATATCTCTTTTGATAGCGCAAAATCTATCCTCAACGTACAAGGGCGTTCTATTCCAGAAAATTCTTTGCAGTTTTATGGTGTTTTATTCAAATGGGCGGATCATTTTTATCAGGATACTACAGAAGACCAAAACCTAGAAGTTGTGTTTAAATTAGAATATTTTAATACAAGTTCTTCTAAATGTATTCTTGACTTTTTGAGAAAGCTAGAAAACCTCAAAAAAATGGGCGTAAAAGTAAAAGTATATTGGTTTTATGATATGAGAGATGAAGATATGCTAGAAGTAGGACAAGATTTTAAGGAAATCCTTGATTTAGATATAGAACTTTTGCCAAACGCTGAAAAATCCTAAGAAAGAGGTACGAAATACAAATTTAAAATATTGACTAATTAAATTATTTAATTTTCATTCCTAAAATATGTTAGAAAATAATAGTAACAATAATACTAGGATTTTAGCCTTAGATTATGGACAAAAACGCACTGG
>JANYGM010000148.1 GCA_025362415.1 bacterium | reverse complement strand
TTTCCACCTACTTTTACGCCTGTCTTTAAGAACTGTGTAGCACGAGCAACTTTTGAGGTAGGAATGCTGTTTTGCGTGCTTTTATCTTTGTGGTTGTCTGTGATATTATCTGTATTTTTGTCCATTTTTATAGCGTGGTTGAGAGCTATAAGAATAACATTTTTTCTGTAGAAATGTTCGTTTTTGCGTGAATTTTAAGTAATTTTTAATTATGAATTGTGAATTGTGTTACGCAGACTTTTTTCAATTTAGATAAAAATAGGTCTATACCATAGTGCAACGGAGGTCAGACCAGTTTTATCTAAATTGAAAAAACAAAGTGGGATTTGATGGTAAAAAAGCATTCTCTCAAAAAAGTCCTTGTTAAACTTTTGAACGGTCTGACCTGCGTTGCACTACGGTACAGACCTTATCAAAAATTTAACTGCGTAACATATTTCTCGTAATTGATAATTCGTAATTCGTAATTGAAAATCAGTCCATTTTGAAACTTTTTCTTCTATGTTTGAGGTTTTCAGCAATAGTAAAGCCAATTTTTGCCATTAAATAGAAATTTTTGCCTGTTGGGGCAGGTCTCCAACCAAACTCTGCATTGTAGCTCCAGCCCCAATGTCTATTAAACAAACCTAAAATACCTGCACGAGAGCCAATATTTTTTAGGTCAATGGCATCTGTACGGTATGTTCTGCCTGCATAAGTAACGTCTTCCACTGACATAAATGGAGAAATCAGAATGTCTGTATAAAAAGTGATTTTATGAACATTTCCTACAGGGTCAAAACCTTCTGGCTTAATAAAAATATTTCTTATTTGTGTATAAGAACCACCAATAATTATTCCTGCTGAATTAAAATTAGTAAAAACTGGTCTATTTAGCTCCAATGCTAGGCTTTCACCTGTATTAAGAGAAACATTTTGCCTTTGCGCTACATCTTTCACGTTAAAGGTAGTTTGCCACATATAACCGCCAAATCTCGCACCCAAAATAGTACGTACAAGCGCAGGAATGCGTATGTGTGTAGCCACACTTGTAGCCCATTCGTGATGTGGAATATGCCTTCCGTGAGGCACTAGGCGTGTGTGTCCATAAAGACTTTGGTCTGAAATATGATAAGTGCCAATCATTTCTCCAAAATAAAATGAACGTGGCTGATTACTTGCTATTGAGGTTTCTGATGCGGTTTTTCTTTGTGCATCAAAACTTTTAGCATACGGCAAACGCAAACTTGCCTGAAAAGCCCAATGTTTTTTATGAAAATAATTAGCCTGAAAACCATACCCAAAAACATTATTCATTCCACCAAATTCTGCACTAAGTGCGTGAAAAGTAAGAAAAAAACGGTACAAACTGTCTGGTTCATCATATAAGACTTTATACGAAAGTTCATCTTTGCTTTTGTGATTACCTTTTTCTTCTTCTAATTCTGGTAAATCTCCTTGTGCGTAGATTTTAGGAGATATTGTAAGGGTAAAGCAAAAAAATAGTAGAAATAATAAATAATATATATGTTTTTTAGGTTGTTTTTCCATCAGTTTTGTACTGTTATTTTGATGTTAGGAATAAAATGTATTTTTAGGTGTTTATAATGCTACAAATTTACCAAAAAAACCTTAAAAATAATATAAAAATAATAGATGTTAAAAATCAAGTATTTAAAGCTAAAAACAGTTTTCTTGTTTCATTTGCTTCTGCTACGTCGTGAACACGCAAAAAACTAGCACCGTTCATCAATGCAGCCATATTTAGGGCAGTTGTACCATTTAGGGAATTTTGCGGCGTGATTTGCAAAGTCTTATAAATCATTGATTTACGAGAAATTCCTACAAGTATAGGTTTCTCCAAAATCTCAAAATAAGAGAGGTTTTTTAACAAGAAAAAATTTTGTTCTACGTTTTTTGCAAAACCAAACCCCAAATCAATAATAATATCTTTGATACCTAACTTCTGTAATTGATAAATTTTTTGTTGAAAATACGCCACCAAATCAAGCAAAATATCTTCATAATCAGCAAGTTGAGTCATTGTTTTTGGTGTTCCTCGTGTGTGCATCAACACGTAAGGAATATTTTGAGATTTATTCAAATCTGCCATTGTTTGGAACATATTTTCGTCCAAATTTCCACCAGAAATATCATTGATAATACTTGCACCTACTTTTATGGCTTCTTTTGCGACATTTGCCCTAAAAGTATCCACAGAAATAATAGCATCAGGAAAGTTTTTTATAATAGCTTCAATATTGGGTAAAACTCTATCTAATTCTTCATTTTCAGAGATATTTTCAGCATTTGGGCGAGTAGAATAACCACCAATATCAAGTATATCAGCACCTTCAAGCAACATTTTTTCTGCTTGCTGAAGAATGATATTTTTTTCTATGAATTTCCCACCATCATAAAAAGAATCTGGCGTTACGTTGAGAATACCCATTATTTTGGGTGTTTGCAGGCTCAAAAGTTGCCCTTTGCAGTTGATAGTTTTTTTTAGTGAAATAGTGAGTAGTGAAATAGTGAGTAGTGTTGTAGTGAGTAGTGTTGTAGTGAGTAGTGAAATAGTGAGTAGTGTTATAGTGAGTAGTGATGTCATAAACAATGTATTTCACTACTCACTACTCACTACTCACTATTTCACTATTTCACTATTTCACTATTTCACTAAAGAAGTTCTTTGCCATAATTATGCAAATGCAAATAGCTTTCTTCTTTTATTTCCCAATTTTGGTCGTGTTGTGCCGCTATTTCCTTCATTTTCTCAGGTTTCAAAAGCCCTTCTTTTTGAAGTTCTTTACTCAAATCAAAAAGAAGTTCTTTGTGTTTTTCAAGGAGTTTTTTAGTTGATTTTACCAGTTTTTCTATCATTTTCTCCACTGTTTTATCTGTAACAGTAACATCCATTGGCAAATGCACATCATTGCTATAATATGCCTGAAAGTCGTCGTGAAAACCATATTTTCTGATATAACCCATAGCCAAACTAGATGCCTGCAAACGGTCGTTTTCACGTCCAATAGTGGCATTTCCCTCTCCAAAAATCAACTCTTCTGCAAGTCCGCCTGCCAAAAATACAATGATTTGAGAAATGGTATTTTCTTTTGTTTGGTAGATTTGATGCGGAAATGCAAAGCCACCAACGTAAGTAGAAGCCACTTTTGATTTTAATTGCAATACTGCAAGCCCAAAAAGAACCCCATACGCTACTGCGTGTCCTGCTTCGTGTACAGATACGTTAGCAACTGCATCTTCGTGATTACTTTGGCGTATTCTATCCACACGACCTACGTAAGGCACTATTATTGGGTCTGTTCCTTTCAAAAGTGCTGTTATTTCACTCTTTTTAAAGTCATAATCCACTTTTATATCACTTACATTGCGCATAAATGCCTCAAAAAGGAATTTAGCAAGATTTGTTTCCAAAATATCAATCACACTAGAAAACACAGGGCGCACGCCTTGCACAGGAAAAACGCCATTCTGATAAATCAGGGTACGAATATTGTCAGAAATCTGCAAAGTTATGTCAAAATGTTTTTTGTTTTTGACAACAATTTTATCTGTTTCCTGTTTGATAAGTTTGATAAAATCTTTTCTTTTTAGAGATTTATAAATCAAATGAATATTTCCAAAACGTGCCACTTGCTCAGGTCTGAATTTCCTAGAAAGTGCATTTTTGATGTCCATAAGCGTTATTTTCTCTGTGTAAGCGTGGAAAATATCTGCATCAATATCTGCTTCTGCCGTACTCCCCGCCATTGTAAACGCCTCATCAAGATTCCCACTAATAATAATAAGTGTTTTAGAATGGTCTATTGCCTCATAAATTTTCTTTTTTGCTTTAAGTTTTTGCATCACATTAAGCAAATCTTCCTCGTCCATTAGGGCAATTTCTTGTATATCACCTTCAATACCAAAAAGTTTTTTGATACGTGCTGCCTCCCAAATACCTATTTGGTTGGGGTCTGTGGTGTCGTCTGGATTTTCTTTGTTGCGTTTTTTACGTTGCGCAGAAGAATAAAAATAATTATTCACATAACTATCAATATCCTCTTTTACCTCACGTTTGGCAAGCCTTCCGTCACTCAAAAGCTCCCAAAAATCTTGAAATTTTGCATTTTGAATAGGATTTCCATCTGTGTCAATGGTATTAAACCTCTGAATTTCGTCAAAAAGCACAATAGCAGGCAAGCCATCAGTAATATTGTTAGAGTCAAGCAAACTAGATACAGAACTTCTCCAATTCCCTCCACTGTCGCCATTAGAAAGTTCTACTTCTGTAAAACGGTCTTGATAGTTAAGTTTTGAAACAAGTTTGCGTATGAGGTCTGTTTTTCCTACGCCTGTCATTCCCCAAAGATTGACAATAATAGGTCTTGAAAGCACTTCTGGCATCAAATACCAAATCTGAATATAATCTATCAGCTCATCAATGATGTAATCAATACCAATGAACTCTTTTTTGAGTTCTTTTTTGATTTGTTCTAATTTTTTCTTTTTCTTGTTAATTTCTGAAATATCTACTTTCATTCTTTACTAGGATTTTTTAGGATTAAAGGATTTGTTGCTGTAAAGTTCCGTTACAAATTTGTACTAATTATTTTGGATAATATAACTGAAAAAAATATTTGCAACGGAATTTTTACAGCAACAATAATTTTATGTGAATGAATTCAAGTACAAATGTATTGATTTTTTTATAAAAAGCACTTTTTTATTTATTTTTATTGCCAAAATAAGTGTTATAAATATACTAAGCACTAGTTTACAAAAAAATTCTACAAAAAACAAATTTTGCAGAATTTTTTTTGTATTGCACTCTGGCACTACTCACTATTTTGCTACCGTACACTGTTTTAAAAAGAATTGTGGTCTGTACCGTAATGCAATGAAGG
>JANYGM010000080.1 GCA_025362415.1 bacterium | reverse complement strand
TGTAAAATCCTGCTCATTCAAACGGTGTTTAGATTTAAAGTCTTCTGTAGCTATCATAATTGATATACTGGCTAAAATTTCTCTCATTATATGGTTCATAAGTGCAAATATAGCACTTTTTTCTTAACTTGACAGCAGTGAGTGTCCCACTACGACTAAAAACAGTGTATTGAGCGTCCCGCTCCTGTATTTATTATGTAAACAAGCGGGACGCTTGAATACATTTAAGGGGGCGTAGTGGGACACTACGACCAGAAATGTAGGCAAATCTAAGAATTTTATTTTGCAAATCAGAAAGATTTTGATTAGTTTTGAGAAATTATAAAATCAATTTGAAATTATGTTTTTGTATTCATTCATAATTCACAATTCCTAATTCCTAATTCACAATTCACAATTCCTAATTCACAATTCCTAATTCCTAATATGCAGTATAAAAATTCTATCATAGAAACTATTGGCAATACGCCACTTGTCAAACTCAATAAGCTCAATAAAGGCATTAAAGGTACTATTCTTGTCAAAGTAGAGTATTTTAATCCTGGAAACTCTGTCAAAGACCGTATGGCAGTGAAAATGATAGAAGATGCAGAAAAAGCAGGCTTATTGAAGCCTGGAGGCACTATTATTGAAGGAACTTCGGGGAATACAGGAATGGGACTTGCCCTAATGGCGGTTGCGAGAGGCTACAAATGCGTTTTCACAATGTCAGACAAACAATCTCAAGAAAAAATGAATATTTTGCGTGCCGTTGGTGCGGAAGTAGTCGTTTGCCCTACCAATGTAACTCCAGACGACCCACGCTCGTATTATTCCGTTGCAAAACGCCTAAACAAAGAAATTGCTAACTCTTATTACCCAAATCAGTATGATAATTTGTCTAATTGGACGGCTCATTATGAAACTACTGGACCTGAAATCTGGGAGCAAACCGCAGGCAAAATTACGCATTGGGCGGCTGGCGTAGGCACAGGAGGCACAATGTGTGGTGTTTCTAAGTATCTCAAAGAAAAAAATCCAAATGTTGTTTCTATTGGTTTAGACACGTATGGCTCTGTCTTCAAAAAGTACAAAGAAACAGGTATTTTTGATGAAGGTGAGATTTTTCCTTATATGACAGAAGGAATTGGAGAAGATATTTTGCCTAAAAACGTCAATTTTGATGTAATTGATATGTTTTTGAAGGTTACAGACAAAGATGCTGCCGTAATGACACGCCGTTTGGCAAGGGAAGAAGGGCTTTTTGTGGGTTGGTCGTGTGGGTCTGCTGTTCACGGTGCGCTTGAATATGCTCGTGAGAATATGAAAGAAGATGATGTAATGGTCATTATTTTGCCTGACCACGGCACAAGATACCTCAACAAGATTTATAATGATGAATGGATGAAAAATCACGGATTTTTAGAATCTCGTGACTTTGCAACTGCAAAAGACATCATTGATGCAAGAAACGGCATCAATAGCATTGGTGGCGGACTTATCACCATCAACCAAGATATGAAAGTAGGTGATGCAGTAAGACAAATTACCAAAGAAGGTATTTCGCAAATTCCCGTAACTGATGGTGAGCAGATTGTAGGTAGCCTTGTGGACACAAGAATACTAGAAAAACTCATTGAAAACCCTGAAATAAAGGATTTGGCAGTAAAAGAAATTATGGACGCACCCTTCAAATTTGTGGGTATGGATAATACCGTTGATGTGCTTTCTTCTCTTATTGACAAAAATAATAAGGCGTTGCTTGTCAGAGATGCACTAAATACAGTACATATCATCACAAAAGCGGATTTGCTTGCTGCAATGACTAACTAAAAAAACTGATTGCTTATTATAAGGCTAAATACAAAACAACACCCACTTTTAAATCCATTTAAAAGTGGGTGTTATTTTGTTCATTTATTTTTCTATAAAACACTCATTCTGCTATCATCTACCCATTCGTCCCATTTTTCACCAAAGCCATCATAACGAATTTTGTATTTTTTGTCTTTTGCTTCCAAAATAGTTGCTTTGTACCAAGTGTTTTTCCACAAAACTTCTAGTTTTTCTCCAACTTTCCATTCTCCATTTTTAGCAACTCTCTCTTTTGGTTGTTTTGTTGTTGTCGTCTTATTATTAGTGTTTGGAGTAGTTTTTACTTCTTCTTTTGGCATTTTATTGATGTCAAAATAAATACTTTTGACGTTGTCCTTTTCTCTTATAAGCACAAGTTTTTCGTCTGTCAGCTCCTCAATTTTATAAATCATAGGCTCTTTTTCTTTGCCTGCTTTGTTGTCCCATTCTTTGAGGATTACTTTTTTGTCTCCTTCTCCCATTTCAAAAAAGCCTCTTATAGCGGTAGAAAGAAATCCAGAGCCATATTTTTTCTCATACGCAAGTTTCTTTGTCTTTTTGTCATCATAAAAAGAGAGTTTTTCAGAGGCAAAATCAGCCATACTTTTTACATCTCCACCAAGAGAAATATTGCCTGCCGTACCGTTGTCAAGATTGGCATTTGTACTGTATTGCCAAGTTTTTGCCATCAGTTTTTTGGCAGTTTCAGAAGGTTCTTTTTTGCAAGAAGATACAGAAAAAGCAACCAAGAGCATCAAAAATGCTATTTTTGAAGTACTGTTTTTTGGGATAATTGCTGTCATTTTTTGTTGGGTTTATTTGTGAAAGTATTGTAATTATTTAATATCCAAAGTTTTAATTAGACCATAAGAATTTTGGTAGTGTTAAAGATGTAATGCTTTTTACATTAGGCTTTGCAGTTTGAGCATTATTCAGCATTACTTGTTTAACACTACCAGAATTTTGATGTACTTGATTTATGGTTTGATATTTTGAGGACAAATGTAATTTAAAGTCCCAACTTCTTTTGTAGTAAAACTTTGTACCCATTTTCCACCAGAATTTAATTGTGTTAAGTCTGTTTGAGTAATAATATAATCCCCTTCTTTTGTTTTTGTTAGTCTTGTGAGCCTAGAAATTCTGCGCAAGGGGAGCGTTCGTGTTTCCATTGTAGAAAACCTATGCCCCATTGCAGGATAAGATTTTTTTGCAAGTGCCACAAAATCAGCCTGAGGAATACTATTTCCCTGAAATCCACTACCATA
>JANYGM010000061.1 GCA_025362415.1 bacterium | reverse complement strand
CATTGTTCTATGGCTTGTGGCGTTTTGTTATCTTTGTTGTACAAGTCAGCAGTACGGTTGAGTGTAGCCACCATTTCACGTTTTTGTCCCAATACTTGCTGAAAATTAAGGATATTTGTAAAAGTAGTTTCTGCTTTTGCCCATTCTTTATTTTGAATGTGCGAAAGCCCTAAACTCTGCAAGGTATTGATTTGTTTTTGCGCAGGAACTTTTAGTGTCCTTTGCAGATTTTGCGCTTGTTCAAGGTATTCTACTGCTTTTTTATGAGCATTTTGTTTTTGATAAGTCAGCCCAATTTCTTCTAAAAGTTCTAGTCTTACATTAGCATTTTTGGCTTGATTAAGTTGTGATAAAAGATTATCAATACTTTGTGCAGTTATCTTTTGAAAGAAAATAACACAAAGCAATAGCGAAAGTGCAATCTTTTTGTTCATAATTTTAAGTTGTTTATAAGTTGTTTTGATGTTACTAAGCCTTTTATGAATAGCAATTTGTAAAAATATTTCGTAAAAAAAAATTTTTTTACTTAAAAGTTTGGTTTTCTGTTTTTTTTCTTACATTTGAGAGCGTAAGTAGTAAAAAAAAGAAACTACTCGTAACCTAAACTATTTCAATAATAATCAAAAAAACAATTTCAATGGGAAAAACTGAATTTGCAGGTGGCTATAAGTTTGCCAAACCTAGCCCAAAAGCAAAAGCCTACAAGGCAAGCACAAAAAAGTCCGTTTTGCCTGCTACGGTAGATTTAAGACCTTTTATGACAAATGTTGAAAATCAACACCAAACTAGCAGTTGTACCGCAAATGCAGTTGTGGGTGCGTATGAGTATCTTTTCAAAAGATTTAAGAAAGAAAGCTATGACATTAGCCGCCTTTTTGTCTATTACAATGCTCGTGTTTATACCAAGAAAGAAAAAGAAGATTCTGGTAGCCACATACAATATGCTATGGACAGCCTAAAAAAAATAGGTGCTTGTTCGGAGCAAACTTGGGCGTTTGGTGCAAAAGAGCAAGTCGTTAAACAGCCACCAAAAGAAGCATATAAAGAAGCTAAAAGGTTTTTGGTTGATGAAGTAATGTTTGTTCCTGTCAAACTTGATGCTTGGAAAAAAACGCTTGCAGATGGTTATCCTATTGTTTTTGGAACTAAAACTTTTGAAAGTTTTGGCAAAACAAAAGCGAATGGTATTGTTTCTATGCCTTCTCCTGATGAAGCAGGTGCAAAAAAACATGGTTGCCACGCAATGCTTTGTGTAGGTTATTCTGATAAAGATAAAATGTTTATTGTACGCAATTCTTGGGGTGAAACGTGGGGAGAAAAAGGCTATTGCTACATTCCTTACAACTATTTGATGAATGAAAAATGGACTGCGGATTGCTGGATAATCAAGAAAAATAAAAAACTTCCTAATGCACAAAAAGCGTGGGTAAAGTCTGCCAAATCTGTTGTAAATAAAGGAAAAGGTGTCAAAAAATCAGATGTAAAAGTCTATCACCCAAGAGATTATGCCCACATTCCTGATGACGTGTTTGCTTATCAATATGAAGAAGACGACCACCAAGAATTTGAAGAAAATAATGAAGCCTTTGCAGGAATTATGGAAGATTATGAGCTAGAAGAAGGTGAAGATGAGGAATGGGCTGATGATGAAGACATAGAAGATGAAGATGATGAGGAGGGATTTGGAGCATCAGCAGAAGACGAGGAAGAAGATTATGAAGATACGGAGTTTGATGAAGAAGACGACTACGAAGGTGAAGAAGATGAGGAAAGTGAAGAAGATGAAGAAGACGAGGAAGAAAGTGAAGAGGAAGAGTCAGAAGATGAAGAGGAGGAAGATGAAGAGGAGGAAGATGAAGAGGAGGAAGGTGAAGAGGAGGAAGAAGAAGCTGAAGAAGAGGAAAGTGAGGAAGAACCAGAGGAGGAAGAAGTTGAAGAAGAACCAGAGGAAGAAGAAGAAGAAGTTGAAGAGGAAGAGCAACCAGAAGAGGAAGAAGCTGAAGAACCAGAGGCTGAAGAGCCAGAAGAGGAACAATAAAATTCTTTCCAATAAAAAGAAGACTTCACTAAATGAAGTCTTCTTTTTTATTCTCAATTTATCCCAAATTGTAACTGTTTAGGTAATTGATGTTACACAGATATATTTGTAGAGACGTTGCTTGCAACGTCTTTGCGTAGAAAATTGTATTTAGTTTCATACAAGAATAATTCTTTCATTTGCTAGTTTAGACGTTGCAAGCAACGTCTCTACAACAAATACATAGAATACTATACCTAAACAATTATCCCAAATTCTTATAAAATTTCAAAATCCAGTTTACCAAAAGTGTCAAAAATGCTAATAATGGTGCAAAAATACGAAAAGGTACAAAATATTCCAAATACCTGTCCTCACGAGCATAAAGCGCAAAATGATTATAAGACCACCAACATTTCCATTCATTTAGGCAATCTATGCACTTGTAACAGTCTTTTTTGTAGTCAAAAAATATTCCTGTGAAAAATAAAGTGGGAACAATTATCATCAAAACCGCCACCCAATAATAATCATACTTATTTTTACTTGACTTTGCAGCACGTATAAGTACACGTTCACGCATCAACAACACAACTAATAAAGTGCTTACAATAGGCACAAACCAATATAAATGTTTAAAAGTAATGGTATTTTGTAACAAATTTTTGCGTATGGCAAAAGGCGTGAGTGTGTTTGCATTGAAAATACTCAAAAAATAACCTGATACAAAAAACAAAAAAAGATATACCAAATACCTCAAAAACCACTTTTTACGCACAATAGGCACAATAACATCATCATACAAAGTTTTCAAAAAATTCAGTTGAATACTCAAAAACTCATAAATATAATACCAAAAAGCATTTTTTGTGCCAAAACTAGGAATATCTGCTAGTTTATCTCTGGTGCGTCCTGTGGCAGTATAGGAGTTTTTGTAATAAGAATTTTTTGACAAAGAACTCACCCAAATATAAGCAGCAGCTTGTTGGTTGTCGTAAGAAAAAGCCTGTTTTTCTGCCTCCTCAAAGCCTGACTGGTTAATATCTTCTCTTTTACACTCTACAATAATCAACAATTTGAATTTAGAAATATCTTCAAAAACGGCTAAATCAACTCGTTTGTAGGAAGACCCCATTTTTACTTGATGTTCAAAAGTGATAAGTTCTGGCTTGTAGCCATAATCTAGCACGAGTTGCGTATAAACACGCATACGTACCGCCTCTTCTGGCGTGAAGGGGACATCTATATTTGCTTTTGGATAAAAAACACGCTGATTACCTGTATTATGTTGCTTATCAAGGCGTACAAGCCCTGCACTTTTGCCTTTTTCTAAAATATCATTCATACTACAAATATATGATTATAATTGATGAATACGTCAAAATATCCGTACATTTGTATTTCCCCTAAAAAAACGCTACTTTTGCATCTTGAAATGAATAAATAATAGTACAAAATAATGAATTTAAGATGAAAAAAGTAGCTTTTTATACGCTTGGTTGCAAACTAAACTTTTCTGAAACCTCTTCTATCTCACGTATGTTTGAGAAAAAAGGTTATCAGAAAGTAGAGTTTACAGAAAAACCTGATATTTTTATCATCAATACTTGTTCTGTGACAGAAAATGCAGACAAAAAATGTAAAAAGATTGTAAAAGAAGCACGCAAAATCTCGCCTGATGCTTTTGTTACTATTATTGGTTGTTATGCACAACTAAAACCTCAAGAAATAGCTGAAATAGAAGGCGTTGATGCAGTTTTGGGTGCAGCAGAAAAATTCCAATTGATAGATTTGTTAGATGGTTTTGTACGCAAACCTCAAACCCAAATATTTGCATCTGACATCAAAACCGCCAACACTTCTTTTAATGATGCGTATTCATTTGGAGACCGTACACGCACTTTTTTGAAAGTACAAGACGGTTGTAATTATAATTGTTCTTTTTGCACCATTCCGCTGGCTCGTGGCAAAAGCCGTAGCAATACCATTGAAAATATCCTGCTTTCCGCACAAGAAATAGCTAAAACCGACACAAAAGAAGTAGTTTTGACTGGCGTAAATATTGGTGATTTTGGCATTATTGATGGTAAAAGAGAAGAGTATTTTGTTGATTTGGTGCGACAAATAGACAATATTGAGGGAATAGAACGCCTACGTATTTCATCTATTGAGCCAAATCTTCTCACTAATGAAATTATTGAGTTTGTGGCTGATTCTAAGCGTTTTGTGCCACACTTCCATATTCCTTTGCAGTCTGGAAGCAACAAAATTCTTAAACTTATGCGCCGTAGATATGTGCGTGAGTTGTATGTGGAGCGTGTGAACAAAATCAAAGCCTTAATGCCTAATTGTTGTATTGGCGTTGATGTAATTGTGGGTTTCCCTGACGAAACTGATGAGGATTTTTTGGATACTTACAACTTTTTGAATGAGTTAGATATTTCTTATTTGCACGTTTTTACCTATTCTGAACGAGAAAATACCCACGCTGCAGACATTAGTAAAGAAAATAAAGCAATAGTTGTTCCTGCACACACAAGGGCAGAAAGGTCTAAAATGCTCCATATTTTGTCAGAAAAAAAGCGTAGGAAATTTTATGAAGAAAATCTTAATAAAACCGCAACGGTGTTGTTTGAAAAATCAATAGAAAATAATTTGATGGAAGGTTTTACAGAAAATTATATTCGTGTGGTAGCAAAATACGACCCTTTGCTTATCAACGAACTTAAAAAAGTGCATCTACACGCTATCAATGCAGAAGGTTTGGTGGAGGTAGAAGAGATATTTTAGAAAATCTAATAAAAAAAGCCTTTCCAAAGTTTGAGAAGGCTTTTTTGTTTTGGAATAAACAATAGAGTTTTTATAGCTTGATAATGAATAAGTTATGGTTTAACGCATCTATTTCTTGCTAAACTGTCGCAAGGTTTCAAGCGAGAGCAACATATTTAGCCTGACGGATATAAAGGAAACACCTAATAGCACAGGAAGTTATTTAGCTTTAATTGCTAACCTTAAGTTGTAAAATAATGTATCAATCACTCAAAAACAGGGTAAAAACCCTGTTTTTATTTTTTGTAAAATATTTTCCAATTTATTTGTTTTTCTCAAAAAAGATGTTTACTTTTCAGCTGTGAAAGTAACAAATAAATGTATCCAAAATAGGAACAAAAATAATGGCAAAAAAACCAAAAACTACTACCTCTGGCGCAATAATTGGGGGGGGGTAAAATTCTTGATAATCAGGCTGTAATGCCTGTTGTAATGGATGAAAAAACCGTAACAGAAAAACTGAAATTTCCGCAAGATACTACAACGCCACTAGGCTGTATTGCGGGAAGCCCTATGATGGAGTTTGGCACAGGCAGTGCGCCTGTTTTAGACTATGAAATACCGCAAAAAACAAGCTTTGCCACTTATGGAACAAATGAAATAACCCCACTTTTTGCCGCTGCAGAAACTGAAAATGACGTTTTTATGGATATAGCCTTTGCAGAACCACTTTCAATCAAAAGTTTTCCTGTTACTACTCCAGAAACACAATATGACCCTTATGATGGTACTAGATTTGTGGCAAACGGAGTAATAAATACCTCTTTTCAAACAAATAATAATCAGTCTTATGGTGTTTCTAATGCCACAAATAGAATGACTGGTGGGCAAACCACCATACCAACTACACAACCCTCAAATATACCATCTCAACAGTTTATCTCCCAAGAACTTGCGTTAGGAAATGTGATTGTGATAGAAGATAATTTTGGAGGTTTTGGCGTTGGTTTTACGGTTATTCCACGCCCAAATGCAGGAAGAAGCAAACCTACTTTCTTTTTAGTGGAAGAATATAGTGTTGCTTCTTATCTAGCTAATTATGGTGCAGGAAAAACACTCAACACATTTACATTATTGCCTGCTGAAAAAACCAGCATCAGCATACGCACCTACAAGGAAAGCATAGAAACCAAAAAACGTGCTGAAAATGTAATGGACTCCTTCTCAAAAGATAGTGCTGAAGAATTTGAAAAGACACTAGAAAAAGAAAATAGCACACAATTAGGAAACTCTGCAACAAGTAACTTTAATACTTCGCTTTCTCTCTCCGCCTCCTTGACAGTTTCACTTCCAAAATTTGGCATTGGTGGCGGAACTTCATTAGGCATAGGTATGAACGGTGGCAGAAGTGCCACAAGTAATCGTCAAGCGAATGTTCGTAATATGGCAAAATCCATAGAAAAACACGCTAATAAGACCAATAGCAGCAGAAAAGTAGAAGTTAGCTCCTCTTCTGAAAACTCGCAAAAAGAAGGAGAGGAAATGACAACAGTGCGCAATTTGATAAACCCCAACCAAAGCCGTGTGTTGAACTTTGTTTTTAGGCAACTTTTGCAGGAATATATCACAATTATGTATCTCTCAAATGTGAAAGTCGGTTTTTCTAACGGACACCCTGAAAGTCAGTTGATTGTGCCTATTGAAAAACTAGATGAATTGCTGGCTACTCACGTAAAACCTGCTTTTATTGACCGTATGCGTACTCAAATTATCTTTGAATACTTGACAGTAACCAACTATCAAGGCTTTAATCAGGCATTTTTGGAGAAAGTCATAAAACCTACCTATTCTCCTACAAACCCAAACGCAACAGTAGAGTTTTATAGCAAAAGAAAATCTCTTGCAGACACGTATGAGCTTGCACTAGGCAACCGTACACGTACTATTAGGGTAGATGGCATTATTTTGAGCGTGGAGAAAAATACACTTTTCACGGATAGCGTGATTGTGGATTCTTTGCTTGGGCAGGGTGAGGCACTGGATTGCTTTAATGCTAAAATGCAAGATGCAACTGCTGAAAAAGTAGTGGCTGATACAGAAACTATTAGACTTCAAAATCAAGTAGTTTCACAAGCGGTTAAGTTTTTGGAAACAACAGGAGATGATAGTTTAAAAGCAGACGTTTTGAAAGCACTTTTGGGCAAAAATCAAAACACAAACAACACTATCAATAATGGGTAGCGTGTTGGATTCTATCCGTTCTGTGCAGGAGAGCATTGAACGGATAGCCAAGCAAACACGCACAGAGCATTTGTTTGGAGATATGAGCTATCTTTCAGGAATTGATAGTAATAAAAACTCTAAAAAAACAAACAAAGACTTCAAAGAAAATAGAGATTTACTCTCAGGCTACTATTACTCAAAAGATGGATATTTCATTGGTAAGCTTGGACAAAGTGAAGATGCCCATATTATAAACTCTGAAAGAGGCGAGAATATACTTAGTGAGTCTAAAGATGGAAATTTAGAGGCAGTATTGAGTAGATATACTGATAAAACCTATTTTTCGGGACTTTCCAATAGAGAGTTTCTTGTTTTTGCAACAATTTGTAAAATTGAAGAAGCAGATAGAACTGGTATTTTTGCCATAGCTAATTCATTTGTAAATTTTGTACTTGGCGGCATAGCGTGGAATTATACTTTAAATAATTTCATTAATAAAAAAGGATATTCTTCTGTTGAACCTAATGAACGAGTACCAGTAAATGTAAATAACATAAAGAGTGGAAGTGAAGAAAAAAATCAAATAGCTGCAGTTTGTAACGCTATCTTGTATTATGGAGATGTTGGAGGTAAAGATTATTCTAATGGTGCAACACATTGGGACGGGTTTGACTTTGCTTTACAAGGTATATTACACCAAAAAAGTAATCAAGGATTTCACATAAGCAGTGAATCTTTCCTTCGTAGCTATAACGCTTATTATAAAAATAATGATTATAATAAATTACGAAGATACTCTGGAAATCCACAAGCAGTATTAGCACAAGGGGTTAATAAACTAACAACTAATCCAGTTTTAGGGGTTGGCACGTATAGCAAAGGACGGGTTTTATATCAATCTACTGCACAATATGGAGGAACTATATTTTGGAAACCAAATTTTGAAGCGGAAGAAAATATAGGATATGAATGGAAATACTATTATAAGTTTTAGTTATGAAACGACTACTCATAATTATATGCTTATTTTTGGTAGTATGTTGTAATAACATTTATAAGCAAAATAATACTAATATAGCAACCCAAAAGCTAAATAACTCCATTATTTATGCTGATACAACTATGATACTTGGCGAATGTTTCATAGCGTCTTATCATAAAAATGATACTTTATACATCATCAATGCAAACAAAGATACTATCAACCAATTGAGTAATTTACATCCTAATATTGAATTTATAGATTTTAATAATGATGGGCAGAATGATTTAATTAGCCATTTTCCATCTAATATTGCTGAGGTTAAGAAAGTATTCTTATTTAACAAAGAAAAGGGCAAATTCCAAGAAATTGTAGGCTTAAAGGATTTTCCAGCACCAAAACATATCAAAAAAACTAACTACTATTACTCTTATTCTCGTGCAGGTTGTCATGATTTAAACTGGACTAGCTACTTATTTTATATTGATGTTGATAATACAATTGTGCCTACTGGATTTATTTTTGCAAAGAGTTGCGAAGATGAGCCACAAAAAATGATAGAAATAAGCAAAATAATAGAAAGAAACATAATATTAGTAAATAAAATTCCTATTTCAATTCTTGGAAATTATGAACAATTTAAACACGGGTTTCTGCAAGAATATTGGGGTAATAATTATTCTAAATTCCAAAGATAATCTTATAACTAGAGATGTAATAACTGAATTTCATATAAGTTACGAAAATGCTTTAGTTAAAATGACAATGTTAACAGATGAAGTTGAAGAGTTTAAAAGATTTGACGCTTTTTATTTATTTTTTCGCCGTTGTTGGTGTTCTAGCGTTAGCAACACCAACAACGAACTCGTAGCAAACAGCGCACCAATAACTAATTTTTTTCTTGTCTTCACAATAACCAAAATATGAAAATTACCAAAAAATACATTATTCTACCTCATTCGTTGTTGGTGTCGCTAACGCTAGAACACCAACAACGGCAGGAAAATAACAAAAAACAAGATGCTTATGGCATGGAATGCAATGGTACAACAATAATGTATTTCCTGCAAAGTCTAGGGGTATTTCCTCCAGAAATGACCAGAAAAGAATTTGAGTATGCTTTTGTACCTAATGCGTATCCATATGCAAAAATTAACGATAAAAATACTCCAATTACAGTTGGTGGTCTGCCTATTGATACTTATAATACTAAAGATACACCTTTGCCCATTCCAAACGGCACATTGCTTTTTCCTCAAAATGTTTTTTCAGAGGCTTTGCTTGGGCAATTGAAATTAGAAACTAATTCTGGAATATCTTTGGTAGGGCAATCTCTTTCTTTGGCTATTACAAAAATGACTAATATTACCTCTAATTTTGCTGTAAAATTACCACAACAACGAAAATATGGTTTTGTGACAGAATACCATAAATCAATAGTTCAAAATAGCATTAAAGGTAAGTTAGGTTTTGTCGTTGATTTATCACAAAAACTTACTACTAGTGATTTTGATACTTCTTACTTTGCGACAGGAAAATCTATATTTGTTAGTGTGGATTATGGCTATTTTGATGGTAGTACAAGCCATTATGCGTTAATTCAAGGTGCATCTGTGGCTAACTTTATGTATAAAGATAAGAAATATTATATTTATCCTGCTGATGATTCATTGGCAGGCTTAGCCTTTGTCATTGCGCCTACATTTATAGGAACAGCTCAAGATATAGCTTTGGAAGGTATTGGAAACGATGGGAGTTACACTTACGGAAGTACAAAGGGTAAGCTACATAGTGTGGCTAAAGCATCACTTCAACTAGGTTTACAATGAAACAAAATACTTTTCTTTTTCTTTTTCTTTTTCTTTTAGTTTTTCTATCTACTTGTAAATCTACTAATTTAGCAGTTAAAACACCCTCAAAACAAAATTTAGAGGGCTTTTATTGGCAAGATTTTGTAGTAGAAAAACAGGAAACTGATACACTAACGCTTTTGCATAGTTTCTTAGATAGTGTTTATTCGTGGGATGCTTGGGAAAGTTCATTAGCTAATAAACCTGATAGAGCTAGACTATTTCATTTCTATGCGGATTATATGGGGGGGAAATTGGCAGCTAAAAGTCCAAGTAGATTTTCTTCCTTTGGTAAGTTTAGTGCACTTGCTATGTTGCCCTTCATACAACGTTCATCTGATTTGATAGAGTCAATCTATGAAAAAAATAAAGAAGATATATTTGCTATTATAGATACCACAAGAGCTTATAAGTTGGGATTAGATATATTAGCAGATGATTTGGCTTTTACCTATGATACGCTATTTAGTCATCATAAACCTAAAACTATTTTTAAGAAATACGAACGCCCCTATAGTAATCCTACAGCAGATATAATGGCTATTATCACAGGTAAAAAAATAAAAACGGGTATAGACCACAAGATAATGCACGACAAATACTCTTATTATGTTTGGATTTATACTTTTTGGTACAGAAGATACTTAGAAAACAATATGGATATTTGTCTGAATATTCTCAAGGAAATACAAAAAAAATATCCAGTTAGGAAAAAGTATGCTTGGAGAAATAAGTGGTATAATATCACAAAAAAAAACAAAGAAAATTATTTAAAATCACTAACACCAACAGAGCAAGAGAAGTATGTCAAGATAATGAAAAACATTAGTCTGTTCTCTACAAATTCACTATGATTTATCAAAAAACTATAATACTATTTCGCCGTTATTGGTGTTCTAGCGTTAGCGACACCAACAACGAGATCGTAGCAAACAGCGCACCAATAACTAATTTTTTTCTTGTCTTCACAATAACCAAAATATGAAAATTACCAAAAAATACATTGTTCTACCTCATTCGTTGTTGGTGTCGCTAACGCTAGAACACCAACAACGGCAGGAAAAAAATAACAGAGGCTTGGGAGTTCTGATGCCCTATCATAAAACACTAAGAAAAGTTTTATTTGAATTGGGGCATATTACTAATCCTAATGAGTATACAAAAATACGAGAAAACATTTCTCAAATAGCAGTACAAATAGCATTAGGATTGGAAGTAAATGTTGCTCGTTATTATAAAAAAGAAGCATACGAATTTAATAATGCTTTTTACGATACAAAACAAGCTGCAATAAAAGAACGTATGCGTAAAACAGATTTTAGAGGTGATGTTATTAATAATCCAATTAAAACTGTTTTGATAGGCTTAGACTCTGTTGAGGGGGACATTTATTTTTATGCAAATCCGTAAGTATATAGTTGTATACTGTATATTTATGGCTGTGAGTTGTGGTCAAAATAAAACTAAAAAAACTCATTTTACAGATACACTTAATAAAATAGATGCCAAAGGGTATAAACAGGGATACTGGGAAGATAAAGATACTTTTCCCTATGAAAAACTGGGTATAAAAAAAGAATATATTTTATACCACAAATATATTGATAATGTAAAGCAATATGATTTTTTTCAAACAGATACATCAGGTACTTTTTTGAAAAAAGTTTCTAGAAGTAATAATATCACAAAAATATATGATAAGAATAACGTAATTATTAAACAAGATATTGAACTGCCAAAAACTAATCAATTTAATTCAAAACAAAATGTATTTAGTATTGGATATTTTGATTTTAGTAAAGGCTTAATATCCCACATTAGTCAAGGAAATGGTTTTGACCAAATAAATATATCTTTTTATAAAAATGGTGGTATCAAAGAAATCACTGAAAGCCTGTATTATGCAAGAGGGGTTATAAACCAATCAGTTCAAAAAAAATTTGATGAAAATGGATGTTTGTTACAACTAAAAGACTATGGATATGATAATTTATTGGTAGATGAGGTTTTTTTTTCGCCGTTGTTGGTGTTCTAGCGTTAGCGACACCAACAACGGCGAAAAAAAAACCTCATCTACCAATAAATTATCATATCCATAGTCTTTTAGTTGTAACAAACATCCATTTTCATCAAATTT
>JANYGM010000042.1 GCA_025362415.1 bacterium | reverse complement strand
AAATTCATTTTCATAAAAAAAAGTGCTTTCATTATTTTTATATTTTATAATTACCTGATTATCAAACAACTGTAAAATATTCTCATTGTTTTCATTATTTTGTATATTCTTAGAAATAATCAAATCTCCCCTATTTTGTGTGATATTATGCGTTTGAGAAAAATATTGCTGCCCAGAAAGAGTATTTTGATTATCAAAATGATAATTATTGTGCGCCCAAATTTGCATAGTTTGATTGTAAGAAAAATCATATTTTTTAATTATTTCATACAAAATAAGTTCTCCGCCTGCTTTTACTTTGAGTAGTTCTAAGGCAATATTTTGCACAACGTCAGTTCCAAAAATAGCATCAAAAATAAAATATTTTTGCTTGCTTTCTATTGCTTTTTGTTGATAATATTTTTTGTTAATTTCTTCAAAATCAGTTATTTGTGCTTTTAAAATATCCTCCAAAGCTTGCATCTTTTTAGCCGTTATTTCAAAAGTATTTTCTATATTAGGGTTGATTTTTTTGAGAAGTGGCACAACCTGATTTCTTATCAAATTGCGGGCATATTTGTCTATTTTATTAGAAACATCTTCTCTCCAAACTAATTGATTATCAGTAGCATACGTTTCTATTTCTTCTCGTTTGGCAAAAAGCAAAGGACGAATAATTTTACCTATTTTTGGCAAAATCCCTCTAAGCCCTGCTATTCCTGTACCTTTTGTAAAATTAAACAACGCAGTTTCCAGATTGTCATTTTGATGATGTGCAGTTGCTATGTAAGAAAATTTATTTTCTTGTCGTATTTTTTCAAACCATTCATAACGCAACTCTCGTGCTGCCATTTGAATAGAAATTTGATTGTCTTCTGCGTATTTTTGTGTATCAAATTTTACTTCAAAAAATGCTATTCCATACTTTTGAGCAAGATTTTTGACGTGTAAAGCATCTTTTTGCGCCTCTTCTCCACGCAAATCAAAATTACAATGCGCCAACGCAAAATTTAAGCTATTTTCATAGAAAAGATGCGCCAAAACGCAAGAATCAACCCCACCGCTAACAGTAAGTAATATTTTGTCTTTTTCGTTAAAAAGCGTATATTTGTGGCAAAATTGTAAAAACGGTTTTTTCAAAATCAAAATAATATGTCATTTGTGAGGACACAAACAACGGTGTCTAGAAAATTAAATAAATAAAATTTTAGCAAAGTTATCAATAATTTAGGATTTTTATGTATGTTTACGAATTAAATTTGCGTGTGCGTTATGCAGAAACTGACCAAATGCAATATGTTTATTATGGCAATTATGCCACTTATTTTGAGGTTGCACGTGTGGAGGCTTTGCGCAATTTGGGTTATAGCTACAAAAAATTAGAACAAGAAGGCGTTATGATGCCTGTTTTGGAAAATTTTTCTAAGTTTATTCGCCCTGCTCGTTATGATGACCTGCTGCGTATATGTGTGCGTGTGGAAGAGTTGCCAACGGCTCGTATGCGCTTTGATTATGAAATTTATAATGAAGAAAATACGCTTTTACACATTGGTTATACACTTTTGGTATTTGTGAGTACGCAAACTATGCGCCCAGTGCGTTGCCCAGATACAATGACCAATCTTTTAGAAAAATTCTTTAACAAATAAAAACATTCCAATAAAATTAATAAATATAAATTAGTAACAAAAACACTTAAATTATTAAAACCAAAAATATGAAGGTTATCAAAGAGCAACCACAGGTATTAGAATTTTATTATTTGCCTTTCGTGTTGGATTTTTTCTTGCGTTGGATAATTATGGGCGTTTACCGTTCCATTTCTCATACAAAAGGGGAATCTGATTTTTGGATTTTTGTACTAGGAAACCTTGTTATTTGTATTGCTACTTTCTTTTTGGCATATAGCAATATCCAAAAACTTAAAGAAAGATTTAGTTTTATTAAAAATAATACGTATGAAGAGAAAATTTCTATCATTTCTATTGTTTTTCGTGCCATTGCTACTATTTCAGTTGTTTATATCATTACAAATGTAATTAAAGACCAAGAATTTTATAAAAATTTCACTTTCAAAGATGATGGCTCACAGTTTTTTGTGCCAATTATTGTGATGTTTGTGTACGGAATTTTTATTATTGGGCTTTCTTCTATTAGTTTTACTTATAAAGGTACTGAAGAGGGTATTTTATTAGAGAAAGAAGAAAGAGATAATACCTCTACCATAGGAAAATGGCTCACGCAATTTTTTCAGCGTTCTTATCAAAAACCCATTTTACTTAGTGAAGAAGAGGTTTCTCAAAATTTATTCTTAAATGAATATGATTTTAAAATAGACAGAAATGACAACCAAATTGTAGAACTTGAAGGGCGCATACGCAACGAAGCCATACGCATAGAGGCGTATATTTTGGAAAGTGTGATGTTTGGGGCGTTGGCATTTTCTGCGTTTTTGTCTATTATTGCCTCTGAAAGGTTTAATGTTACACTGTCAGAACGTAGCGACATTAGAAAAGGAAATATAGAAATACAAGATAGCCGCTTGGTAGAAACTTTAGAAGTCTTAGAAGATAGAAAATCTTTGAATATCAAAGAGTTACCTAGCAATAGTAAAGATACAACTGCCATAAGTTCTTCTCGTAGTGATAGAAAACGCTCCGACAAAGTCGCTACCAAGAATATTTATAGACTCCAAACAACTGAAATAGCTCTTTTTTGGGACGATGCTGTAGCTTTTATGAATGATGTTTTACTTTTTAATATTGAAGATGCAGGCAGAAAGTGGGAAAACCTTACAAGACCCAAAAATCTGATTATGCTCATAATGATACAAACGCTGTTTTGTGCCTTGTTTTTCCTCTCTGTGATTGCCTCACGCTTACGTTATAGCAAAGTAGCAGAAGAAATAGATAATTTGATACGCTTGGCACGTAGTTTTAACGACAAAGAAGAAGAAGTGCATAATATTGTTTTGCAGGGTGCAGGACAAGGAAATGAAGATATACGCCTTAATTTGGGCAGACGTTTGAAAGGTTTAGAGATAAAAATAGCTAATAATATTAGTAAAGCAAAAGCTCTTTTAGACCAAACACGCCCTATTTTGATTTATATGAGTGTTTTCAGAAATATGGGAGTTATTGCTTTTATGTCTATTTTGATAACAAGTTGTTTGTTTTTTTCTACCACACTTGCAACTATTTTCTTTGTTTTTTCTCTTGTAGCGTATGCCTACGAAAGCCTGGATACGTGGGTGAGAGTAAAGAAAAAAAGATAATATAGCCCCTAAATCCCCAAAGGGGACTTTTATACAAAAAATAATTTTTTTCAAACAAAAAGCCTTATCTTTGTGTAATAATTTTTTGAAAATTATAAGGTTGATGTATTCTACCCTAAATCCCAAAGGGACTTCAAATATGTCTGCCTTTTTGTAATAATGTACTTGTATTGCTCCCCTTTGGGGTTGGGGGCTATTTAACTAAAAAAAATATGCCAAAAGTTAGTTTTAATAAAAATAGTACCTTTTTTTCTGATATAAAAAGAGATGTAGAGGCTTATTTTGTAGAAAATAACCTCAAAAAAACAGGTAATTGGAATCTGTACTACAAAACACTTGTGCTTGTTCCGCTTGCGCTGGGGCTTTATGCTACTTTGCTACTTGTGAGTATGCCTGCGGCACTTGCGCTAACACTTTGTGCTGCACTTGGGCTTACACTTTCATTTATAGGCTTTAATGTGATGCACGATGCTTGTCACGGCTCATATTCTAGCAAAAAATGGGTGAATGATTTGCTAGGGCTTACTTTGAATGCACTTGGTGGAAACGCTTTTATATGGAAATTTAAGCACAATGTTATTCATCACACTTATACAAATGTTGATGGCGTTGATGATGATATTGCAAAAAGTCCACTTATTCGTCAGTGTGAAACCCAAAAATGGGTACCTGCTCACCGTATTCAGCATATTTATATGTTTTTGGTTTATGGAATTAGCTCTATTGCGTGGGCAGTCATTATGGATTTTAATAAATACCTCAAACAAAAAGTATTTACAACGCCTATTCAAAATATGCCACTACAAGAACATCTGATTTTTTGGTTAAGCAAGGTTTTGTATGGTATTTTCTATGTAGCTATTCCTGTTTATTTTGTTGGTTGGGGAGCTTGGGGCATAGGTTTTACTGTAATGCACTTGTTTATGGGACTTTCTTTGGCAATAGTTTTCCAGTTGGCACACGTAGTTGAAAACACAGAATTTGAACTTGCACTTACAGATACAACAATAGAAAGTGAGTGGGCAGCACATCAAGTGAAAACAACTGCTAACTTTGCTCGTGGTAGTAAACTCGTTTCTTGGTGTGTTGGTGGGCTTAATTATCAAGTAGAACATCATTTGTTTCCACGTATGAGCCACATACATTATCCTGCTATTAGTGAGATTGTAAAAGCTAATTGTGAGAAATATAATTTGCCTTATAATGAATATCCTACTTTTGGAGAGGCAGTTATGTCGCATATACGCACAATGCGCAAACTGGGAGAAAAACCACAACTAGCTGTTGCTTAGTGATACATTGCAAATAACTTCCTAGTTCTTTTCTTTTTAATACTAAGTTCATTAAGAAATACACACTAAGCAGGCACTAAGAAATACAAAATTAGGATTTTATTTACAACTCATTACTAATGTAAATTGTGAATAAAAGCATTTACAATTTACAATTCAAAAAATGCAAATTT
>JANYGM010000020.1 GCA_025362415.1 bacterium | reverse complement strand
CTAAGAGTAAAAAAAGTAAAATAGAAGAGTTTTATAAGCAAAATAATATTAAAATAGTACAACAAAATTTTATAGAAATGCTTTTTATCATTGTTTAACCTTTGTTTAAAATAACTAAAAAATGATTAGTATTTGCTTCTTCAAAAAGCATTTCTATAAAATTTTGTTGTACTATTTTAATATTATTTTGCTTATAAAACTCTTCTATTTTACTTTTTTTACTCTTAGAACTAATTTCAGCATTGATTTTTGTAGAAGTCAAAAGTAAAATAGGAATTGCATTATAAGATTTTTCTTCTATTTCAATATTTTGAAAATTGCTGTATAAAATCATTTTCAAAAGTCCATCTTTTATATCACTTTTGCTTGGTAAAATGCTTGATTTTGAGTGCTTTGCTTCTATAAGTTTAATATTATCTTTTTCAATTAAAATCTCATCAACTGTCAAAAAATATTGCCCTCCTAAGTAATTGGTTATGGTTATTTTAGATTTTGTTAAAGTTTGTAGACTTTCTTTTGGTTGAAAAGTTACAAATTCTCTGCTCTGGGCATCTTTTGCTTTCTTACGAGAAAATATCATAAATTCTTCTAAACTACTTTTAATCACTTCTTGAAAATTATCCAAACCTTGCTCATTGTGCATTTTTACACCAGATTTGCTACTTATTTCCAAGTAGCTACTTTTCACGTTATCAATAATATCACTAAAATTGTCCTTTAATTCTTTCAAATTCCAATGCAAAGCAGAGCTATGATAAGCAGAAATTTCATTTATTTTGTTGATAATATATTGATTATCAAATTTTTGATTAGTGATTTTATTTTTATATTTTTTGCTTTTTTCTGCGACACTATAATACGCCAAAATTACATAAACATCAAGTAAAGACATCAGAGAAATTGTATCCCATTGAATAAAATCCCTATCACCATCAAATCCTTCATCTTTTACCACAGGAATTACAGTTATTTTTTTACCATTTGACAACGTATTATAAACCCTCTCGTATGGATATGAGCGTGTACGCTTAGGAGAAACCCATTTTGAAATGGCAAAACTTCCTTTTTTATCCTCAATAATACAAGAAGTTGGACAAGTATTTATATCAAATTTTTCTAAAGAAATTCTTTCTAAATCACTTGTGAGAAATATCTGGTATTTTATACCTGTAATTGTAGCATTGATTTGCATTTTTTCGTTTTTTTGCGTAGCTTAATGTTAAATAATGTTTCAAATTATCCACTAGCAAAATTACATTTATTTTCGTAAAAACGCATTTTTTTATGTAAATTTGCACCATAAAATTAGACCAACAAAAATGCTTTATCCAAAAAATATAGAACAAAAAATAGGTTTTGACAAAATCAGAGAACTTTTGCGCTTGCGTTGCGTGAGTACGCTAGGGCAAGAATACGTGGACAAAATCCGCTTTTCTGATGATTATGAGATTGTCAAAAAACTTACCTCACAAACCGCAGAATTTCAGAAGATTCTCACTATTGAAAGTGGTTTTCCTTCTCAAAATTTTATAGATGCCAAACAATCTCTCAAAAAAGCTGCCATTGAAGGCTCATTTTTGACAGAAGAAGAGTTTTTTGAGGTAAAACTTTCCCTAAATACCATACAAGAATGTATGTTATTTTTAAAAAATAAACCCGCAGAAGAATATCCGTACCTACAAGAAATCACGCAATACGTAAGCATAGACAAAGATTTACTAAAAAGTATCAACCAAATCATAGACGACCGTGGCAAACTCCGTGATAATGCCTCTCCAGAACTCCAAAGCATCAGGCGTGAGATACTTTCACAAATGGGTTCTTTGCGCAAAACCTTAGAAAGTATTATGAAATCTGCACGAGCAAGCGGTTTTGTGGCAGAAGATGCTAATTTTACGGTGAGTAGTGGGCGTATGGTTATTCCAATAAAAGCGGAACACAAGCGCAAAATTAAAGGTTTTGTACACGACGAGTCTGCCACAGGGCAAACCGTTTATTTAGAACCTGCGGAGGTTTTAGACCTCAATAATGGCATCAGAGAGCTTGAAAATAAAGAAAAACGTGAAATTATACGTATTTTGACAAACCTCACGACCACTTTGCGCCCTCACGTAAGTATTTTGCAGAAAGGATATATTTTTCTCGGAATGGTTGATTTTATACGTGCAAAGGCACAATTTGCGCTAGATATTGATGCCATTAACCCTTATTTTAGAAAAAATACGCTGGTACAATGGCGCAACGCCAAACACCCACTTTTGTACCTTTCGCACAAAGAACAAAAAAAGCCTATTGTACCTCTAAATATTACTCTAAATGAAGATAAACGTATTTTAGTTATTTCTGGACCAAACGCTGGTGGAAAGTCTATCTCGCTCAAAACGGAGGGTCTTTTGCAGTTTATGTACCAATGTGGCTTGCTCGTGCCTATGCAGGAAGGGTCAGAAATGGGTATTTTTAAGAGTATTTTTATTGATATTGGAGATGAGCAAAGCCTTGAAAATGATTTGAGTACGTATAGTTCGCACCTTACGAATATGCGCCAATTTGCTAATTTTGCAGACAAAGATACGCTTTTTTTAATAGATGAATTTGGAACAGGTACAGAGCCAAAACTGGGTGGAGCTATTGCAGAGGCTATTTTGGAAACGCTTTATGAAACAAATGCCTACGGAATGGTGAATACCCATTATGGAAATTTGAAAATTTTTGCACAAAGCAAGCCCAATATTGCAAATGGTGCTATGCGCTTTGATACCGACAAATTAGAGCCACTTTATATGCTAGAAATTGGGCAAGCAGGTAGTTCTTTTGCCTTTGAAATTGCGCAAAAAATAGGACTTCCTAAGAAAGTTTTAGCAAAAGCAAAAGAGAAATTAGGCACAAAAGAAATCAATTATGATAAACTTCTCAAAGAACTAGAAAATGAGAAAAAAGCACTTTCAGACCAAAATCAGGCACTTTTTGTGAGAGAAAACCAAATGAAAATTCAGTTGGAAAAATACACAAAACTCAACACAATTTTAGAAACTGATAAGAAAAAAATCATCAATGCTGCCAAATTAGAAGCTAAAATCCTTCTCCAAAATACCAACAAACAAATAGAACAAACTATTAGGGACATTCGTGAGAACCAAGCAGATAAGGAAAAAACAAAGGTTATTAGGCAAAAATTAGAGAAATTCACAGAAGAAAACGCACCAGAAATACTCCCAAATGAAGAAAATAAGGAAGAAGATGATGACGTTTTGGAAGTTGTGGGTGGCGAGATTTTGGTAGGTGATTTTGTGCGCCTTATTGGGCAAACGACCATTGGGCAAGTGCTTTCTATGCGTGGAAAAGATGCAGAAATTAGTATTGGAGAGCTTAAATCTAACATAAAACTTAATAGATTAGAGAAAATTAGTCGTAAGAATGCAAAAAAGATTAAAAAACCTTTTGCAAAAGAAGTGAGCAAAAAAACAGGTGTTGATATCAATGAAAAAGCCGCTTACGGTAGTTTTAGCCTAGATTTGCGTGGTATGCGTGGAGATGATGCAGTCGCAAAAGTAGAGAGTTTTGTAGATAATGCCATTTTGGTTGGTTATTCAGAACTTCGTATCATTCACGGCAAAGGAGATGGGATTTTGCGCAAACTTATTAGAGAAAAATTGAAAGAATACAAGCAAGTGGCATCTATGGCAGACGAACACGCAGATAGAGGCGGCGCAGGAAGTACCATTGTGCAAATGAAGTAAAAAACAGCCCCCAAACCCCCAAAGGGGGCTTTAATACAAAAAGTGTGTTATAAACAGTTTTCTAACACACTTTTTGACATTTTCTTTATTTTTTATCTTCAAACATTTTTTTCATATATTCACTAGATTTTTCTTTGTTGAAATAGATTTTTTCAATATTGAACATATTCGGTAATTCAATAGTCATAACATCACAAGTACCTATATTTTCTTGTTTTACAAATTTCAATTTAAACATCTTCATTATAAAATACTCGTCTTCAATAGCTGTTACAACAAAAGCCTTTTCTGCTGATAGTCCATCTCCACTTGTCAAAATAGTTGTCATTAAGCCTTGTGATTGTAATGAAAATACTTTTTCATCTTTTTGGTTTTTCTCTTTGAAAGCAAGTAATGCTTTAGAATAAGCGAGATTTAGATTAACAGGATTAGTTTTATCTAATAATTTGATACTTTCTTTTGCTTCTTTGAGCTTTCCATCTTCTACAAGTCTCCTAAGCATTGTGGCTGCGGGGTCTATTGGAGAGTAAAAAGTGGAACGTGTGTAACCATAATACAAATATTTGTATTCTTCAGGTGTCATTGTTGTATCTAATGCTTGGTAGCGTTTGAGCAATTTTGAAAAGAAAAAAGGACTTTTTTTGTCGTTATTTTTCTTATAAATTTCATCAAAATCAATTTGAGAGCATTTTTGTGCTGATACAAAAAGGCTAGAACAAGCCAAAAACAAAAGTAAAATTAGTTTTTTCATTATGAAAAATTATGGTTAAATGAATTTATTACAAATGTAACAAAATATTACACAAAAAACATTTATTGTCTGAAAATCACCGTAAAAGTCATTCTTACTTTTACTCTTTTGCCTTTGTTTCGTCCTGGTTTCCATTCTGGGAGGGTTTCAAAAACTCTTAAAACCTCTTCATCACAGCCCTCTCCTATGCCTCTTATTATTTTTACGTTGTAGATTTTGCCTGTTTCACTTACTACAAAAGATACAAAAACATATCCATTTATTTTTTTATCTATGGCTTTTTGTGGCGTTTTTATCTGTTCTGACACATATTTATAGAATAATTTATAACCTTTTTTGGGTTCTGGCATTTGTTCTGCTGCCAAAAGTATGCGTTCACGCCCAAAATCAGCCGTTTGCGGTTCACCCGTGAGTGTGTCTTGCGCAAAAGCATTAGTAAAAAATCCCAATAAAATGATTATAAGTAAAATTAGACGCATATTTTATCCTAAATTTCTCAAAAATAAGCAAAAAAATGATAAAAATAAGATTTTAAATAATTGTGAATTTTTAATTGTGAATGAATACAATAGGAGTATAAATTGTATTTTTATTTTTGATAAATATTTATGGTTCTACTAACATTTATACGGAAACCTTATTTTGTAAATTATTATTTTGTATTCAGCCCCAGCGGGGCGAGATATTTATAGTAATAAACTAGCCCTTGCTAGTGCCGCCCCGCTGGGGCTGAATAC
>JANYGM010000009.1 GCA_025362415.1 bacterium | reverse complement strand
TGATTTTTACGTTTTATTTTCTCCAAAAACTGGTATTTAAAAGCTATATTTGTTGTCGGGTGGAAACACCCGACAACACAAAGTATAGCACTTTTTTAGAAATTAACATTACTGGGGGCAAGCCCAGCCCCTACAAATACAACTTGTCCTACACCCCGTCAGTTGCCGTTGTTTGTGTTCCCACAAACAACAATAAGGTAGTACAATATCATGTTATTTATGATAAGAAAATACATTGTTTGTCTTAATTGGTTGTTTGTGGGGACACAAACAACGGCAGTTGCATATCTAACATTTAATAGCCGTAAATTTCGTTTACGGCTATTATTTTTTGAAATACCTAGAAAATATCCAAACAAAATCATTATTTTTGAGAAAATTTAAGCCTTTAATTTTCGTTATAACTTAAAAATCCTCAAAATATCTCTTGAAAACTTTTATCCGTCTTTTTGCCTACCTGCAACCCATTGCAAAACCTGCGCTTTTATTCATTTTTTGCTCCCTTTGCGCTGCCGTTTTTGGCGTAATAAACCTTACCCTTTTTATTCCTTTGCTTGATGTCCTCTTTGATAAAGTAGATATTACGAAAATCCCTGTAAAACCTGTTTTTAGCTTTTCTGTAGCCTTCATAAAAGAAAATTTTAATTACTATATGCTTACCACTTTTAGCCAATACGGCAAAGTAGGTCCGCTTTATTTTGTGGCTAGCATAGTAACTTTATCTGTTATTCTCTCTAATGTATTTAGATATATCACTACTTGTTTATTGGAGTTCCTTAAAATGCGTTTAGTCTTACGTTTACGAAAAGAAGTCTTTGAAAAAACTACTAATTTGCATCTTGGCTACTTTTCTACCCAAAGAAAAGGAGATATTATCTCTCGTATTATGGGCGACATCTTCAATATAGAAAGCACTATTATGAGTTCTTTTAGGGCTGTTTTCAAAGATAGTGTTACTCTTGTCATTTCTTTTGTAGTATTATACAATATTTCTCCAGAACTTTCCTTATTTTCTTTGATATTTATCCCTATTTCAGGTGGATTTGTAGCTGTATTGATAGGAAAGCTACGCAAACACTCTAATTTGGGGCAAGATTCTTTAGGAAAGCTCAATAGTATTCTTGATGAGATGCTTGGAGGACTTAGAATTGTCAAAGGATTTAATGCAACTGACTACATCAATAAGAAATTTTCTGATGAAAATACATTTTACGCCAATACAATAAAAAGAATTGCCTACCGCAGAGAACTTTCTTCCCCTTTTTCTGAAGTAATGGGCGTAATGATAATTACAGGTATAGTTGTTTATGGTGGTTTGCTAATATTACAAGGAGAAAGTAACCTTACTGCTGCACAATTTTTTGGTTTTGTAGCAATGTTTTCACAAATAACACAACCTATCAAAGAAATTACAAGTAGTTTTGGGCAAACACAAATAAGTTTGGTATCTGCAGAAAGAGTTTTTAAACTAATTGATACAAAACCTCTCATCACTAGCCCAAAAAATGCCCAAAAAATAGTAGAATTTCAGAAAGAAATAGCTTTTAATGAGGTGTTTTTTCAGTATAATGAAGGGGAAGATGTATTAAAAGGCATTAGTTTTAAAATACCCAAAGGAAAAACTGTTGCGCTTGTAGGTACGTCAGGCGGCGGCAAGTCCACTATTGCAGATTTGCTACCTCGCTTCTACGACCCTACCAAAGGAAACATTACTATTGACAATATTGACTTAAAAGACTGTGATATAGAAAGTTTGAGGGCGCAATTAGGGATTGTTACTCAAGAGCCAGTATTGTTTAATGATACTATTTTTAATAATATTGCTTTTGGCATTTCCGCAACGCAAGAACAAGTAATTGCAGCCGCAAAAATTGCTAATATGCACGAGTTTATTATGGAAAAACCTGACGGCTATCAAACTAATATTGGCGACAGAGGGACTATGCTTTCTGGTGGACAACGTCAAAGGGTAAGTATTGCTCGTGCTATTTTGCGTAATCCTCCTATTTTGATACTTGATGAAGCCACATCTGCTCTTGATAACAAAGTAGAGAAACTTGTACAACAAGCATTAGACAATTTGATGAAAGATAGGACTTCCTTAGTAATAGCGCACCGCCTTACTACAATACAAAATGCTGATGAAATCATTGTTTTGCAACGTGGAGAGATAGTTGAGCGAGGCACACACAACGAACTTATGATAAATCAAGATGGTATTTATGCTAGACTTTACCGTAGCCACGAAGAAATTTAATCTTTTAAGGGTATTTATTTGTTTATTGTAAGATGTTAAATGTAATTCTAAAAATAATTAAAATATATACCCTCTAAATTAAAATATATACCCTCTAAATTAAAATATATACCCTCTAAATTAAAATATATACCCTCTAAATTAAAATATATACCCTCTAAATTAAAATATATACCCCCTAAATTAAAATATATACCCTCTAAATTAAAATATATACCCTCTAAATTAAAATATATCCCCTCTAAATTAAAATATATACCCTCTAAATTAAAATATATACCCCCTAAATTAAAATTAGTCTACAAATAACAAATAAAAACTATACAATTATTTATTTTTAACTTACTTATACAAATGAAAGAAGGCGTTTTTTTGAAAAGAAATAGAGATAAATGGTTAGAAATGGAGAAAGAAAGTCAAAATATCTCCAAAGTTCACCCAGATAGGTTGTCTGATTTGTTTATAGAGCTAACAGATGATTTGTCGCATTCACGTACCAATCACCCTAAAAGCCCTACAACAACATATTTGAACGCTTTAGCAATAAGAGTTCACCAAGCTATCTACAAAAATAGGAAAGAAAGAGGTAGTCGTTTTATTACTTTTTGGACAGAGGAGCTACCGCTAGTGTTTTACCACGCCCGTAAAGAGATTTTGATGTCTGCTATTATATTTTTTGGGGCTGCATTGATTGGTGTCTTCTCCTGCGCTTATGATGATAGCTTTATACGTTTAATTTTGGGAGATGGTTATGTAGATATGACGCTCCGCAACATTGAAAAGGGCAATCCTATGGGAGTTTATCAAGACCAAAATGAAGTGAGTATGTTTTTTGGCATATTTTTTAATAATATTCGTGTGTCTTTTTGGGTATTTATTTGGGGAGGATTAGAAACTGTTTACGTACTTGGTGGTACATCTGTGTTTCCTCTGTTTGCATTATTGTCTATTGGGACTGCATATAGGTTATTTACTAATGGCGTGATGCTTGGGAGCTTCCAATTTTTCTTTTATCAGAAAAACCTCTTTGTAGAGTCTGCCTCTGTAATATGGTTGCACGGTGTAGTAGAAATTTGGGCTATTGTGATAGCAGGAGCGGCAGGTATTTTGATGGGAAATAGTATTTTATTTCCACAAACCTATACTCGTTACGCCTCATTCTTGAAAGGTGCAAAAAACGGTGTTAAAATTATCTTAGGAATGGTGCCATTTTTCTTTTTAGCCGCCTTTATAGAAAGTTTTATCACTCGTTATGCTGATATGTCTATGGTTATTAAGTTGTTGATTATCTTTGGTTCTTTGGTTTTTGTGTTGTATTATACTATTTTGTTGCCTGTTATTTGTTATAAGAAGACACTTTTGGTGGAAGATTTAAAATAAAAAAGTGTATTTTGTTTGGATAAACGCTATAATTATAGTTTATTTGCGAGATAATTTATATACTTTTTTAGTATTTATTTCGTTCTGACGTAAATCAAAATACTTAATCCAATTTCACAACTATTTACAATGATGAATTACAAACAAACAACTTTCAGAAAACCCTTTGGGAATGTCCTGCTAATGTCCGTAATGGCGGTTTTAGGGGCATTTATGAGTTCTTGCGGTGGTGGCACTTCTTCTGCGCCCCAACACGTAAAGATTATCCCAAAAAATGCGGCTATTGTAGTCGCTTTTGATGTCAAACAAATGGTTGGCAAATCAGTAAGTTTTGAAGACTTATTCAGCCAAAAAAGCCTACAAGCAATGGGCGCAGACGAGAAAGAAGCCAAAGAAGGTGCAGACAACGCTAAAAAGTTTATGAATTCTGGCGTAGATTACCTAAATACTAGCTATATGTTTTCAGAAGGAAAAAGTGAAGATGATTATGCTCTTGCCATTCCTCTTGATGATGTCGCAAAATTTGAAAAGTTTTTGAAAGCAGAAGGAGAAGAAATTAAGACAGAAGGAAAAATAAAATATTCTGTATCTAAGAAAGAGGGTGGTTTTATTGCTTGGAAAGACAAAAATGCTATTATCTTTATCAGCAAAAAAGGTGATGAGGCAAGTTTCAAAAAACGTGCTGCAGAGCTTTTAGAACTAAAAGACGACCAAAGTTTACTAGCTACCAACAAAGGCTTTGCAAAGGCTTTGGGCAACAAATCAGATATCCAAGTATGGTTGGATATGGAGCAAGTTTCTAAAATGAGTGGACAGGAAGCACAAATGCAAGGAGTTTCTTTGAAAGATAACTTTATGTCGCTTTCTGTGAAATTTGAAAAAGGAGAAGTTCTTATTGATAGTGATTATGCTGCTAGTGGTGAGATTGCTAAAATCTACGAAAAAGTAGTTAAAAAAGGTGGTATTGATAGCAAACTTACTAAAAATATTCCTATCAAAAAACCTCTTGTGCTTGCTAGTTTAGCCCTTAATTTGAAAGGTATCAAAGAAATTATGCAAGAAAAAGGTGTACTTGCTATGGCAGAAAAAAATCTAAAAAAAGCTGGTACATCTGTTGATGAAATTATCAGCGTATTCTCTGGTGATTTGCTTATTTTAGCTGAAAATGCAAGTACGACTAATCCAATGGCAATAGTAAGTATTGGTCTTAATGATGAAAAAGCGTTTGACAAAATGATTATGAAAGTAAGCAAAGGCGCACTTATAAAATCTGGTGATACTTATTCTATGGAAGATGTTCCTGCCAAACTTATAGTAAAAGATGGTGTTGCTTATGTAGCTACAATGTCGTATTTGGAAGGTATCAAAAAAGGTAAAAATGAGTTAGATGGAGATATGACAAAACTTGCAAAAGAAAATGTCTTTGCATTGTATGCAGATGAAGCTGTTGCAAAAGAAGTACCAGATGAAGATATGGTAGCTGTAAAAAACGTACTTTCTAACGTGATGATTAAGTCAAGTGAAATGAAAGACAACAATATGAAAGGAGAAATAGCAGTAAGAATGAAAGACAAAAGCAAAAACTCTCTTTTAGTTATTGTAGATGCCGTTAAAAATGCACCAAAAACCAAAAAGCAACCAAGAAGACAAGAAAAAATGGAAGATGATGCACCAGAAACAATAGACGAAACAAAACAAGAGCCTGCAAAACAACAATAAAATAACCACCCCTAACCCCTCCTTAAAAAGAGGGGGATATAAAACTCCCCTCCTTCCTAAGGAGGGGTTGGGGGTGGTTTAAAACCCAATAAAATGATTATTTCATTTCAAAATGCAACCCCAGCCCCTTTGGTTGGGGTTGTTCATTTGGATTCTCAAATTTGGAATACCAAAAAAGATTTTCTACAAGGGAAATCTTATCAAATTTATGCGCCCTCTGGCAAAGGAAAATCTACGTTTGCACATATTATTTATGGCTTGCGTGATGATTTTGAGGGAGATATTTTGATTGATAACCAAAATACAAAACAAATTTCTCACGAAAATTGGGCAAGTATTAGACAAACCAAAATATCTATTATTTTCCAAGATTTGCGCCTTTTTGCAGACCTCACGGCTCGTGAAAATATTGAAGTCAAAACTGTTCTTTTGCAACAAAATCAGCAAAAATCACAACAAAATACGCAAGCAGAAATCCAAAATAATATCAAAGAAACTATTAAAGATATGGCTGAAAAACTAGGAATAAGCCATATTATGGATAAAAAAGCTAATATTTTGTCTTATGGAGAACGCCAACGTGTAGCCATTTTACGTGCTTTGATACAACCTTTTGAAGTGCTTTTAGCTGATGAGCCTTTTAGTCACTTAGACGAAAACAATATCAAAATAGCCTCTCAAATGCTCATAGAAAGATGTAAGAAGCAGAATGCCACACTCTTGATGACTTCATTAGGTTATGATTATGGCATTTCTTTTGATGAAAAAGTGTTGTTAGGATAAAAAATGCGCAATATTTATGTAAAAAAGCCTTTCCAAATGTTGGAAAGGCTTTTTTAGGAAGTGAGAATTTGAAATAAAGTAAGTTGATATTTATAAAAATTGCATTTTATTTAGAATTATTGTTAATTTTTTTATATTTTTGCGTGCTGTAAAATAATAAGTTCCAAAAAAGTTCATCACAAAAATCAACGAAGTAATGAGTTGTAAATAAAATTCTAATTTTGTATTTCTTAGTGCCTGCTTAGTGTGTATTTCTTAATGAACTTA
>JANYGM010000486.1 GCA_025362415.1 bacterium | reverse complement strand
ATTATTGATATTTAAAGTATTGATAATCAGTAAATTGAAATTGTATCAAAATAGACAATGGGCATGCCCCATTGCGTAAATACACTTTTAGGCACTTTTTGAACAGTTTTTCTTGAAGACCACAAAAAACATTAGTATCAGTAATTATTAAGCATTTTATTAAGCAAAAAAGCCATATATTTTTTAAATATATGGCTTTTTACTACCTTTACTGTTCTTGTTGGTATTTTAGCACACCAACAAAGAATTTAGATAAACAATGTGTCAGTAAAAAATCTTATGAAAAAATCCCTACTAATTCTCCTTTCCCTTCTTTTTTCTGCTAATTTATTGGCGCAAAATACCAAAAAATCACTTTTAGAAAGTAATATACTGTGAACGGCTTGAATTTCGGAAAATGTATTAAAGTCCAGCGGACTGGCATATTTATAGCAAATAGGTAAAAAATGTATTCAGCTCCAGCGGAGCGAAATATTTATAAATATACCGCTCCGCTGGAGCGAAATACAAATACAACTCTATTTCTATAAAACTAGCTCTTGCTAGTGCCGTTCCGCTGGAACTAATACAAAATTTGTTTTTCCGAAATCCTTTCCGTTTGCAGTATAACAAGATTAGCATCAAATAGGACAACCTACTTTAAAAGCACTACAAAGCCACGTTTGTAGGCTATTTTGGAACATTTTTATACCAATAGCAAGCAAAATAACACTAAAAACTTTTCGTAGAATGTTTGCGCCTGTCGTACCCAGCACATGTTCTATCCAAACGGAAGATTTCAAAACAGCATACACAAATAATAAATTAAGAAAAATTCCCACTAAAACATTTACTTGTTCGTATTGAGAACGTAGTGAGATAATAGTTGTAATAGTTCCTGCGCCTGCTATCAATGGAAATGCTAATGGCACTATTGACGAGCTTTTTGGGTCAATGGTATCTTGAAAAAGATGAATACCCAAAAGCATTTCAAAACCTATCAGGAAGATAATAATAGAGCCTGCAAGTGAAAAAGAACTAATATCTAAACCTAAAAATTTCAGAATAATTTCACCAAAAAACAAAAAAGCAATCATCAAAATACCAGAAACAATGGTAGCCTTGCCTGCGTGAAGTTCACCTGCTTTTTTGCGTATATCAATAATCACAGGGATAACCCCTAATATGTCTATCACAGAAAAAAGTATCAACGAAACCGCCAATATCTGCTTAAAATCCAACTTTTCTATACGAAAAGTGTCCGACAAAAAGAACTGTAATAGCGTCATTTTAGGTATGATTTAACGAAGTGAACTAATATTTTGGTGCAAATATAGAAGAATATTCTGCTTTTTTAGTTAAAAAAGTAATATTTGTATAATAAATATCAACAAATTAACACATAAACTAATTACAAAACTTCACAATCACTTATAGTTTTAGTTTACCATTTAAGATAATTGTTTTTGTGTTATCAGGCGAAATAATCTCGTTACCAACACTAATTCCTCCGCCAGATATAAAAGTAACATCATTTATTTCAATATCATTCAAATTATTTACATTAATTTGATGCTTAACAGCATAATAGTATTTGAGTGGCTCTCTTTGTGCTGATTGTACTACCAAAGATCCTTTTGTTTTATTAAGACTTAATGAAAAGGTAGGATAAGTAATATTTGTAGAATCTGAAATAGAGGTTAGTTGCCACAAAACAGCAGGAGAAGGCGGCGTTTGTATAATACGTGTTGTAAGAAACCCCGCATAATCACCTGTGGCACGTATGCCATTTTCTGGCTCAATAATGTCTTTACAAGCAAATAAGCCTATAAAAGTCAATAATAATATGGTAAAATATTTTTTCATAAAAATTGGATAGTTATTTATTCAGATAAATAGTAAAAATGCTACTTTTTAAACATATATTTGTACTAAAATAGACAATTTTAAAAGCAATTTAGTTACATCTTTTTTCAAATATACATAAAAAATGTTTAAAAACTTTAAATCTGTTGAAAAATGTACTTATGGATTAGGTACATTTGATAAATTAGGCGAGATAATTGCCCCAAAACGCTCTGAAAACAATAAATATTTTCTTTTTTTGGTTGATGATTATTTTCAAGGAAAAGAATTAGAAAAACGTCTTCCTATACTTGAAGGAGATGCCGTAGAGATGATTTATGCAGGTGGAGAAGAGCCAAAAACTTCTCAAATAGACGAAATAAGAGACCGCTACCTTGCCCAAAAAGGTTTGCCTGCAGGCGTGGTAGGCATTGGTGGTGGTAGCGTAATGGATATTGCAAAAGCACTTTCATTGATGTTTACGAATGAAGGCTCATCAGTGCAATATCAAGGGCTAAATCTTATCAAAAAAGCAGGCATTTATCACGTAGGCGTGCCTACTATTTCTGGGACTGGGGCGGAGGTTTCTATGACTGCCGTACTTACTGGTCCTACCAAAAAACTTGGTTTAAAGTGTGATTGGACTGTTTTTGACCAAATTATATTAGACCCAACGCTTACTACAACCGTACCACGCAACGACTGGTTTTATACAGGAATGGACACGTATATACATTGTGTAGAGTCTATGACAGGAAGACTAAAAAATACATTTAGTGAGGCTTACGGACACAAATCACTGGATTTATGTCGTGAAGTTTACTTAAATGAAGGTTATGGACAAACCCCTATCAATGATGAAAAACTAATGATTGCTTCTTATTTTGGTGGTTTGAGCCTTACATATTCAGAAGTGGGCGTTTGTCACGCACTTTCTTATGGAATGTCGTATGTATTTGGTACTCGTCATTGTTTTGCTAATTGTGTTATTTTCAATGTTTTGGAAGACTATTATCCTGATGGTGTAAGAGAATTTAAGGAAATGGTACGCCAAAATGATATTTTTATCCCTGAAAATCTTTCAAAAGATTGGACTGATGAACAAATAGAAAAAATGATAGATATTTGTTGGGCGCTTACGCACATGTGGAAGCACGCTATTGGGGAAGATTGGGAGCAAAAACTCACTAGAAACCAATTAAAAGAACTTTATTTGAGAATGTAGATGTAAGAGAGTTGATGTCTGAATAAAATTATGATTTTTTTCTTGTTTTTTCAAATGATTTCTTAAATTTGCACCAAAATAAAGAAGTATTTGAAAAAATATAATTCTAATTATCCAACTTTAAAATCCTTTATACGTTCAATGGACTTAATTACTCCTCAATTCGGGCTTATCTTTTGGCAACTTATTGCCTTTTTAGTGTTGCTTTTTGTACTTTCAAAATACGCTTGGAAACCTATAATGGAAGGTTTGAAAGAACGTGAAGATTCTATTGAACTTGCTTTGAAGTCTGCACAAGAAGCGAAAACAGAAATGGCAAACATCTCTGCTAATAATGAGAAATTGCTTGACCAAGCACGCCAAGAAAAAGAAGAAATGCTTAAAAAAGCTAGTCAAATAGCTAAAGATTTGGTAGAAGAAGCTCGTGGAACTGCTGCAAAAGAAGCAAATAAAATGCTTGATAATGCTCGTGCAGTTATCCAAAGCGAGAAAAACGCTGCTATTGCTGACATCAAAAAACAAGTTTCTTTACTTTCTCTTGAAATTGCTGAAAAAGTCTTGAAAAGAGAACTTGCAGACAAATCAGCACAACAATTACTTGTAGAAAACCTGATTAAAGAGGCTAAATTTAACTAAATTTAAGTAATTGTGAATTATGAATTGTGAATTATGAATGAATAC
>JANYGM010000464.1 GCA_025362415.1 bacterium | reverse complement strand
ATATATCATTACACCGCGAAGAACGATGGCTCCCAAAATTCCCCAAAACAAAACACGGTGTTGGTACTTTTTTTTGATTTTAAAAGCAGCGAAAATTAATGCTATTACAAAAATATTGTCAATGCTTAGCGATAATTCGATTAAATATCCTGTAACGAATTTTATCGCAGCAATTGTGGGTTCTAAGTGGTCTGGGTTCTTTACTAAAGTTGTACCGTAAAGCCAATAAATTACTCCTGAAAATACCATAGACAATGTAAACCAAATAGCGGTCCATTTACTGGCTTCTTTAGTGCTTACTTCGTGAGGAATTTTATTAAAAACACCTAAAAAATAATATTTTTATTTGGCAAATCAAAATCCATAAAAATCAGCATAACATTTGAATAATGGACTTTTCTCGTTATATTTGCAGAAAAAATTTCAATAAAATGACACAACGCACAGAAATAGCTTCATTGGGAGAATTTGGACTGATAGAACGCTTATCAAAAGACATCAAACATTATCACAAAAGTACCGTAAAAGGTATTGGAGATGATGCAGCGGTTGTGGATATGGGAGATAAATTTTTGCTGATTTCTACGGATATGTTGCTTGAGGGTATTCATTTTGATTTGAGTTATACACCTCTTAAACATTTGGGCTACAAAGCAATAGCCGTTAATGTGTCTGATATTGCAGCTATGAACGGCACACCAACGCAAATAACGGTAGGAATTGCCCTTAGTAATAGGTTTTCGTTGGAGGCAGTGGAAGAAATTTATATGGGTATGCGCCTTGCCTGTGAGGATTATAAAGTAGATTTGGTAGGAGGAGATACCACAGCAGCCATTTCTGGGCTTATTTTGAGTATTACGGTGCTTGGAACTGTGGCAAAAGATAAAATTGTTTATAGAAATACCGCCAAAAAAGGTGATATTTTGTGTGTTACGGGTGATTTGGGAGGTGCATATCTGGGTTTGCAGGCACTCACGAGAGAAAAACAGGTTTTTGTGGCTAACCCTGAAATGCAGCCAGAACTTGACGGAATGGATTATATCATTGAAAGGCAACTAAAACCGCAGGCACGTTTGGATATTATCCACGAACTAGCTGATTTGGGCATTGTGCCAACTTCTATGATAGATATTTCTGATGGACTTGCCTCCGAGATTATGCATATATGCAAGCAGTCAGGCGTAGGAGCGGTTTTGTATGAAGATAAATTGCCTATAGACCAGCAAAGCTATGATGCAGCTATCAACCATTTTCAACTTTCGCCAATTACGTGTGCGCTCAATGGAGGAGAAGATTACGAGCTTTTGTTTACTATTTCTCAGGAAAATTATGAGAAAATCAAGCAACACGACCAAATCTCAACTATTGGCTACATCACAGATGCAGATAAAAAAGTAGCTTTGGTAATGCGTAATGGCACAACCGTAGCCGTACAAGCGCAAGGTTGGAAGCATTTTTAAGAACTAAACCCTTAGGGTCTAAATTAGTTAAAACTCTGAATATCAAAAGATTAGACCCTAAGGGTTTTTACTTTCTAAAAATTATGAAAAATTATCTTTTTTTGATGTTGATTATTGGTTGTTGGTTGTTTTCTATTGAAATTTTTGCACAAAAAAATCAGCCTAAAACACCCTCAACGACCACAATTATAGAAAAATCAGCTATTACTGGGCAAGAAAACACTTGGGTAATTACGGGGCGTGATGCCGTAATTGTGCGAGATTCTAGCACCAATTATATTCAGATTTATGTAAAAAATAGTGGTAGCGTGCTTTATGGCAACCGTTGTGCAGAACTTATAGCAAAAAAAAAACATATTGAATTTATAGTTATTCCTGCGGATATTGGCTACGGAATGAGTAAGAGTGAGATTTTTTTTAGTAATTTAGAAGGGCATTTTAGGGCTTTTTTCCGCAATGGTTTTTTTTGGCGCAAAAAAATCAACCGACAAATCAAGGCTTGCAAAACTGGAACAGATGATTTTGTGAGATAGAAAAGCCTAATTATAGCCCCAGCTCCAAAGAGAGCAATACAAATATAGTACATCAAAAAAAGTTAAATATTTTTCAACATTTTGGTTACCTTTTGGCTTTGAGAAGTATAAACATTCAAAAGGCGCATAATTTTAGTAGATATACAAAAAACAACTAATTTATTCCACGCATTTGTTTAACACTTTTCTTTGAAAATAGCCTTTTAGCTTCTGAAAGGCTTTTTTTTGTGCCGAACTCTCCAAAAGTTTCAAACTTTTGGAGAGTTAATGAGGATACTAATCAAATTTTATAGCTTTTATTGGTCGTATGCGTGATACCAGCGCAATAGGCAAAAGCATTGCAAGGCTTATAATAAGCAGAATACCCAGATTTACCCCCAAAATATCCTGCCACCACCACGAAATAGGCACACTATTCATATAATAATTTTTAGCATCTAGCGCAATTATTTTGGTAAAATACTGGACTGCACAAAATCCCAAACCAATCAAATTTCCCCAAAAGATACCTTTAAGCGTGATTTGAAGCCCTTGATAGAAAAAAATCCTTATTACTTGTGCGGTTGTTGTCCCCATTGCTTTGAGCATTCCAATCATTTTTATACGTTCTGTCATCAAAATAATCAAAATAGAAAAAATATTCAAACTCGCCACAACAAGGATAATAATCAGCAAAATAAGTACGTTTTGGTCTAACATCATCAGCCAATCAAAAATATCTAAGTGCTTTTGCGCAATAGGTACAATAATAGTGTCATACTCTAGCAAACTATTAAGTTTAGGTAAATTCTCATTAAATTTGTCAAAATCCTTAAAAAATACTTCATAGCCACTCACAAGCGTATCTTTCCAATCATTTACTTTCTGCAACATACGCATATCAGCCAAAATAAACTTATCATCAAAGGTTTCCATATTGCTTTCGTAGATGCCCACAATGGCAAGTTTGCGGAATTTGGGCGGATTTTGCACGAAAAACATACGAATAGAATCTCCCACAGAAAGGCGCAATTTGTCTGCAATAATGCGGCTAATCACCACTTCAGACGAAAAACCCTCGCCATTAGTACGCATAAAACGCCCTTGTTTTATATTATCTTTAAAATCAGAAAACCTATAATCAGCTCCCAAACCCTTCACCACAACGCCCAAAACCTCTTTATCTGCTTTGATAACGCCTGCTTTCTGCACATAATACTGCAGATGGGAAACGTAATCTAAGGTTTTAGCAATTTTATAAATGTTGCGAGTTGTTGCAATAGGTGTTTCTTCTACTGATTGGTTGGCACTATTCATCACCACACGCAAATGCCCACTAAAACTAAACACACGAGCCTTAATAGTGTCACTGAAACCGTGCAAAACCGCAAAAGCCACCAATAAAACCGCCAAACTAAAGGCAATACTAGCCACTGCTACCTTGCTAATGGTTGCAGAAAAAGAAGTGTTTTCTTGTGCGGAAGTGTGTTTGCTGATGCGTAGGGCAATAAAACGGTAGATATTCAAAATAGAAGGGAATTGTTTTTTTATGAGATTATGAAATTGACCAAATGCCTGTCACGCTACATTGCTTGTTTAATTAGGTAATTGTGAATTTTAATAAACACTCAATATTTTGCAAGATACCTTTTATTTTCGTACTTTTGCGAAAGGTTACAAAATCAAAAATTATTTATTATTTCTAAATGTGTTTACTACTTTTTGCCTATAAAACGCACCCAAAATACAAACTCATTCTAGTCGCAAACAGAGATGAATTTTATAACAGAAGTACGCAGGAAGCGCATTTTTGGGAAGAAAACACTGATGTTTTGGCTGGCAAAGACCTTGTAGCAGGTGGTACGTGGCTTGGTATCAATAAAAAAGGCTATTTTTCTGCGCTCACCAATTTTAGAGATGGTGCAAATAATAACCAAAATAGTAATCAAAATGCACTTTCAAGAGGATATTTAACAAAAAATTATCTTCTAAATGGTGGAGACCCGCTTAGTTATTTGTTTAGAACGCAATTTCAGGCAACAAAATATAATGGCTTTAATCTTTTGGTGGCGGATAAAGATAATTTGATGTATTATTCTAATCAAGAAAAAATCATTAAAACGCTACATAGTGGCGTGTATGGTTTGAGCAATCATTTGCTTAATACAGACTGGGAAAAAGTAACACGAGGCAAAGAAAAACTCTCTGGATACATCAAAAACAGAGAGTTAGATACAACTTCTTTGCTTAATTTTATGAATGATACCACGCCTGCTAATGTACTTCCTAATACTGGCGTACCTATTGAATGGGAAAAAATGCTTTCTCCAATGTTTATTAGAAGTCCAGAATATGGCACTCGTTGCTCCACTGCTATTCTTTGGGATTATAACGACAATATTATTTTTGATGAAAGAAACTACATTGTTGATAAAATAGATAATAATACTTTGGATAATAATATTCCTATGGATTTTTATGATAAAAAATTTAATTGTAATAAAATAACTAATAACTAAATATGCGTAACGAAAAAATAACGCTTGATATTTTGCTTGACCAACACAATGTTTGTGATACTATTCAATGGGAAGCCACACAAAAACCTGTAGAAGGTGCGGAAAAAGCTAAAGCTATGTCTTTGGCACTTTGGGACGGCTGGGAAACTGGTACAGTAAAAATAGACCTTTGGACAAAAGATATGGAAGT
>JANYGM010000450.1 GCA_025362415.1 bacterium | reverse complement strand
CTTTGCGCTGTAATCATTTCACATAAACGAAATCAATTAAAAAAGCCTAAAAAGCTAACAAAATTAACTAAAATAACCAAAAAGCGGAGGTAATTATCAGCAACGACAATAGACAAAAAAATAATAGAAGTGCAAGACAAGAAGAAACGCACCGTATAAATGAAAAAATAAAGGCACTACAAGTGCGTTTAGTAGGAGAAGAGGTAGAAGCAGGCATTTTTGATACCAAAAAAGCACTTGCAATGGCACAAGAAAAAGGACTGGATTTGGTGGAAATTTCTCCAAATGCTGACCCTCCCGTTTGCCGTATTACTGACTTTTCTAAGTTTAAGTACGACCAAAAAAAGAAGCAAAAAGAACTCAAAGCAAAGGCTATGAAAGTAGTAGTGAAAGAAATTCGTTTTGGACCTAATACAGATGACCACGACTTTGATTTTAAGCTAAAACACGCCCAAGAATTTTTGAAAGAAGGTTCTAAAGTACGTGCTTATGTGCAGTTTGTAGGTAGAAGTATTGTGTTTAAAGAGAGAGGAGAGCTACTTTTACTAAGATTTGCACAAGGTTTGGAAGATTTGGGCAAACTTGACCAAACGCCAAAACTTGAAGGAAAACGTATGGGAATTATGATTACGCCAAAAGTTGTTCCAACAAAAAAATAATTTTACATAAAATTATATAGCATATAATACAAAAAATCTACAATAAAAATTGTAGATTTTTTGCTTTAAAAACATTGATTATTAAGCAGTTACGCTGGATAAATATTTTTTAAGCCAAGTATTTTCTAAAGGCAAAAGCCAATTTGTCTGAAAGTCAGCTAAAATATTCACAGAATTATTAAAAAACAATGTTTTTGCATTTATTTTATCACTTTCTAACGCATTTTTGACATCTTTTAAGGCAAAAGTAATGATTTTTTTATCTTGATTATCATCTTGATTATCAAGATGATTGTTTTCCAAAAAAGCAAGTTGTAAACGGTCTAAAAGTTGTATTTTAAACTCATTTTGCAGGTGTTGCAAAAAATGTGTGAGTTTATCAATAGAGCAACCAGATGCCTGTGTGGCACTTTCATCAACTGCTACAACCAAAAAACGCTCATATTTGATGCAAAAAGACGCATTTAATGTTGCTTGGTGGGCTGTCCACTGATTTATAAAAACCGTTGTAGCGTCTTCAAAAGCTATTTTTTCTTCTTGTGTAAGTGTTCTTTCTGCCTGATATACCCAAAGGCGTGCGCTCAAAGGCATTTTTTCAAAATTTATATACATTTTTTTGATATATGATGTGTGATATATGATATATGGTGTATTTTTGTCGTAAACAATGTATTTATATCATACATCATATATCATACATCAATATATCAAATTAGTTTCCTGTTTTGGGGGTTAGGGGGCTGTGGGGCTACCTATTAAAATAAATGCTGCCCAGAAATAAGGTGCAGAGAACTTTTCACTATTCAAAAGTGAAATTTTTGCTTGTTGTAAAGCTGATGTATGATTTTTATTATTTTTAACAATATTTTCAAAAAGATTTCCCATCAAATCAGAGGTAGAAGTATCAGAAACTTTCCAAAGTGATACATTCACACTTTGCGCACCTGCATACAAAAGCGCACGAGAAAGCCCAATAATGCCTTCTCCATCACTCATTTTGCCAAGACCAGTTTCACAAGCAGACAAACTCACTAGCTTTGCATTGATTTTGAGGTTATAAATTTCACCAGAATACAAATGATTATCATTTTGTTTGTCTGTATCAACATTACTCAAAAAAACCTGCGAAAGTTCAGGATTTACTGCATCTACAACACCGTGAGTAGCCAAATGCACATAAGAATATCCCATCAAATCTTGCTTTTTTAGGTTTACTTCTGATGCCTGATTTTCTTGTAGAATGGTTACTTTTCCATTTTTTTCTTTGAATATTTTTGCTATTTTTTCTACTTCTGTGGCAGTTCCTGGCAGATTGTTTAGCCCAAAACTCTCAAATTTGACAGGTGCAACAAGCAAAATACTTTCTTGATTATTGTTATTTGCATTATTACTTGTACTATTATTTAAAATAATATTTTTTTCTGTGAGAAGTGATGCAGAATAATTATAAGAAATAGCATACTTTTTGAGCATAAAAGACATATTTTTATACAAAGTTGTTTTTTTATCTTTATGCAATAAAAGTGCCTCAAATGGAATAGTTGGCATTTTACTATCTGCAATAATCAGCAATTCTGTGTATTTTTCTGCTATTTTCTTAGGAAAAAGCTGCTTATAAAGTGCATTTGACGATAATATAAACGTATTTTTAGCATAAAACTTAATAGAATTATTCAAAACTACTGTATTATCTTCAAAATCAGGTTGTTGTAAAATATTTTCAACTGACAAATTTGTTTTATCAAGATAAAAAACATAAATTCTAGTTCGTTTTTTTGCCCAAAAATAGCTTACAAGCATTGTATTGGCATTGATTTTTTCTCTTATTTTTTCAATAGAAGTGCTATTTGTACCATATTTGAGCTGATAATATTTGGGGTAATCTTTTTCCATTTCCTTAATAAAAACCAAATAAGCGGCTTTTGCACTACGTAATAAAGTTTCAAAATCCTGCTCTTTATTACCTGTTGCCACTTGTTGCTCGTAAAACGTAATATTTGCTTTTAAATCTTCTTCTTTTATCAATACGTCAGCAGGAATTCCAGCAAAAGATTTAGCTTTTGTTTCTGCAATAGCCTCCAAAAGGGCTGATGCCTTACTTTTCTCACTAAAATAAAACGCTTTTTCTCTATAAATTTTCTTACTTACTGCGCCTTCATTTGCTTGCATACATACAGAAATGGCACTTTCATAAATTTGGTCTGCAAGTGCGCTGATTTGTAGTTTATCTTGCTGATTTACAGAGTTTTGTCTGACTTTTTGTATTAAAGTATCACAAATCTCAAAACATTCAATACTTTTATCTAAATCACTGATTTTTAGTGTTTTACTAGAAAATCTCGTTTCTAATGCTTCTGCTTTCAAAAACATAGAATTAAGTAAAAGTTGTGGTTTGTAGGCATCATTTGTAGGTGGATTTTGACTAATATCTTTGGAAGAAAAAGTTTTTGTATTTGCCAAAATAGCACTTTGATAGCTTTCTAATGCACTTTTATAATTGCCTTGTCGTTCAAAAAGTGTTCCTATGATGTTGTAGGTGCTTGCAATTTCTGGGTGTTTTTGCCCATAGTTATCTTGATAAATTTTTAGTGCAGCTTGCTGATTTTCTTGTGCAAGTGTGAGTTTGTCCTCGTCAGCGTGAATTTGACCAATCAAAGAAATAACAAAAGCCTTGTTAGGTGACTGAAACGCACTTTTTGAAGGTAAATTTGCGTCCCAAATACTTTCTGCATTTCTAAGATTAGCAAGTGCTTTTACATAATCTTTCTTTGCACGCAACATAATTGCTTGATTGGTGAGTGCAATGGCATTTTTTGGGTGATTGGGAAGATATATTTTTTGATAAATTTGTGCTGCTTTTTCGTAATTTTCAAGTGCAATTTCTGGTGAGGTTGCTACAAGCCCCAAATCATTGTAGGCAGCTGCTATTTCAGCAGTTTGAGGAGCAAAAAGTTTGTTTTTGAGCGTGAGCGCACTCTGAAGGTAGTCGTTTGCCTGTGAATTATTGCCATCAAGCCATTCACAAGTCCCCAAATTAGCCAAAATAGTGGCTTTTAAGGGCGTATCATTATTTTTTTGATTTTCATAAATTTTGCCCAAGAAATCTTTTGCATCTGAAAGCTGATTAGTTTTTAGGTACATTTCCGCCTGCAAATTGTCTAATTCATCAGCATATTGACTGATTTTTTTGCTATTTTTTCTGCTGCTTTTTGTATTATATTCTATGTAAAGTTTTTCTTGTTGATAGCTTTTTGAAAATGTAGAAAGTTGGTTTAAAGACAAGCAAGTACGCATATACGCTAGTTGTGCTTGGTGATAAGCAAGTGTATCTGTGCTATTTTTGGTTTGTCCTATAAGATTAGAAAAAGTAATTTGTGCTTTTTGATAGTCTGCTTTATCAAACAAATCTTGTCCTTGTAAAAACGTGGTTTGATAGTTATTTTGTGCGTTGGTTACGCCAAAACTCAATAAAAAGCAAAAAATAAAGACTATATTGTAGTTTATAAATTTCATATAAAAGTTGATTTTTCGTATAATTCTGCTAATTTTCTGAAATGTATAAAAAAAAACTCAAAAAACAATAAAAATACGTCAAAACATCTAAAAAAGCCTTTC
>JANYGM010000435.1 GCA_025362415.1 bacterium | reverse complement strand
TGCAAAAAAAGACGTTTATTATCTCTATATTAGCACTAAGCGCAAGATTTAGTTCTATTTCACCTTCAATAATAATAAGATTTTGGCTTTTGCGCTCCGCAGATTTATCCAATTTCTGAATATTTTTTATTTTAGGATTTTGCGTAGAAGTGATTATTTCATACATAAATTTGATGTGTGAGATATGATGTATGATGTGTGATGTGTGATGTGTGATGTGTGATGTGTGATGTGTGATGTGTGATGTATGATGTATTTTTTGACGACAAACAATGTATTCACATCATATATCACACATCAAAGTGTTATTCCCCAGACGAGTATATCATCTCGTTGGTCTGTATTACGCTGATGTTTGTCTAATTCTGCTTCTAATTGCTTTAATTGGTCATTCATAGGTTTTCCTGCAAAAGAGGAAATCAAATATTTAAACTTTGATTCTCCTAATTTTACTCTTTCTAGGTCATTTTGGTCTGTAAAACCATCAGAAGTAAGATAAATACAACTTCCTTTTTTAAGATGTATTACGTGGTCATTAAATTTTGCGCCTTCATATTGTGAGCCACCAATAGATTTTCTATCACCTTTTACTACAAATACTTGATTACTATCATTTTCTGTGTAATAAAGTGGACGTTTTGCACCTGAAAAAGTAATTTTTGTGGTTACGTTTTCGTTATCATTTATATGATTTTCTGCTTCAATAAGGCACATACACACGTCCATACCATTCTGATTATTGGTTTCTTTTTGTCGCAAAAGGTTCTGAACTTCCCAATTAAGACGTTCTAATATCTCTGCTGGGCTAGTAATTTTATAAACATCTATCAATTTGTCTAACATCATTTTGCCAATAAGGCTCATAAAAGCACCTGGCACACCGTGACCAGTACAGTCTATTGCGGCTACAACAATTTTGTTACTCACAACGCCCATCCAATAAAAATCACCAGAAACCACATCTTTTGGTCTATAAATCACAAAATGGTCTGCAAAAAGTGCTTTCATTTGCCTTTCATAAGGTAATATAGCCTCTGAATGGTGCGTGCTACACTAATACTTTGCGACACTTTCTCATTCTGAACACCCAATTCTCTATTTTTGTTTTCAATAAAATCTCTTTGAGATAAAATCTCCTCTCTTTGTTGGTGTAATTCTTCGTTTTGCACCATCACTTCATCTTGTTTTTCTTGCAGTTCAAAAGTACGTATTTTTACTTTCTCTTCTAAGGTAATATTAGCTTCTAATTGCATTTTAAGCAGTTCTGCTTGTGCTTTTTCTTTTTCTTCCAACGAAATTTGCCTTTCTATGCGGTATTTATCACTCAATGCAAAGGAAAGAAAAAGTGCCTCGCAAAGTATGCCTATTTCTGCAGCGTGAGTGGTAATAAAAGTAAAGGGAAGTAGCCCCAAATCTCGCCCAATCACAATAGAAACGCCTGTAAGGTACATTATATATGCCACAAAATAAAATTTAGCAGAGCGGTTGCCTTTGCGGTAAGCCAAAATACCAGCTACCACATAAAAAGACATATTGACAAAAATAAGCAACTGAATAATAGAAATAGCAGCCTCATAACTTAACATAAAAACACTCAAAAATACTATTACAATGATAACTGCAAATGTTCTAAGTGTTTTATACGCAAATAATGAGTATTTTTTTATGTTAAGGAAAAAGATAGCATACGCATTTGTCGCAAATAAAACCATCATCAAAAGTGCCAGAAAAGTAGTATTTTGCCAACCAGAAATATCTCTTAAAACGTATTTATTCAGATTTCCTGTCATCATCAGGATAAGAATAAGCGTAATAAATAGTTGAGATACATAAAATAAATAGTTTCTTTCTCGTAAACTCCAGTAAACAAACAAGTTAGAGAGCATAATAATCAGCATTACACCAATAAAAATGCCGTAATAAAGTTGGTCTATCATCACAAACTCATAAAATTCTGTTTGTGGATACAAAAACATTGGCACAATAAGAGGATTTCCTGCCTCTACTTTGACAAAAAACTCATTTGCTTCATTTTGTTCCAATTGTAGTGGAATATCAAATTGTCTAAATTGCAACAAACGAGAGGAAAAAGGGTAGTTTTCTCCCACAAAATACTGTTTCCAGTTGGCGTTGCTACTTCTTTTGTGATAAATTTTGATGTCGTCAAGATAACTGTAGGCAATATCAAGTATCCAATTAGTTTCTTTTGTATTGTTTTTTAGCTCAAAACGTAACCAAAAAGCACTTTTTGAGTAACCAAATTTTTGGAATTGGTTGGCATCTTGCGCTACAAATTTTTCTTGAAAATCAGGTTTTGAAACTTGTTCTAGCGTAAGATTATTGTTTTTATCTTCATATATAAATATTGATTTACCAAATTCTGTGGGCTTTTTGGCATCTTCTAGCTTAAATATTTGCCCTAAAAGTAAGTTTTGAAATAGTAAAAAAAAGATAGGAAGGAAGACTGTAAAAGTATTTTTTTTCATTTTAATAATTATTGTAGCATATTTTATAAGCATATTTGCTAGCAATCTACTAAAATGTAATTCATTTACCAAAAAAGATTAGATACAAAGCAATGATTAGGAAAAAGTACGAAGTGAGAGGTACAAGGTACAAATATAAAATATTGGCAACTGTTTAGGTTGTAAATAATTTACTGTAGATACGTCACCGCAGTGCGTATCCACGTAGAGCAATGTATTTATGCCAAACTAATTATGCTTTTGTTTACTTTCGTGTTGTTCTACGTGGATACGCAAGCGGAACGCTGCGGTGCCGTATCTACAAACCTAAACAGTTACAAATATTGATTATTAAGTTATTGTAAAAATAAAAAGATAAAATTATTTAATTACTGTTACTTAGCTACTTTTTCTCAAAAATTCTCATTAAAATAATAATGAAGTAACGCTAAATATCCTTGTTTACGTTTGTCTAAGGCACTTAATGCAGGATTTGTAGGAGAATTGGTTATTTTTTTGAGTTGGTATTGGTTATTACTATTTCTATCCCACTTAAAATAATCTTTTTTATTTACTGCACCTATGTAAGAAAAAACAGTTTCATTAGTATTTATAGCAAAAAAATTATTATCATTTTTAGTTGTGTCAAACAAATTATTGCCAATACTCATAAATTTAGCCTTAGAAAGAGATAAATTAAATATTGTTGGGAAAATATCTTTATGAGAACCAAAACGCTTAGTAAAATTTTTATTGCTATTATTTGTGGTATCTTTAATTTTTTGTTGATATTTTTCTGGAACATACATCATCATAGCTACACTACGTTTGCGCATCAAATCTTCATTTTTATAAGGAAAAACAATCAAATTATTATGGTCACCAACAGCTACAATAATGGTATTTTGCGCCAAATTGGAGCTTTTTATTTTGGTCAAAAACTTACCCAAACAGTCGCTGGCGTACTGATATGAGCTAAAACTACCTTCTGCAAGTGACAAATCACACATAAAATTTTGCTTTAAACTATCAGAAAAATTGATGGGCAATTTTTTATAATTGCTGGGTTGCGCAAATGGTGTGTGGTTGGTGGTGGTGAGTAAAAAGTAAAATTGTGGTTTTTTCTCTTTTTTCTGTTGATTTTTTTGAAGTTCTTGGAAGGTAAAATCAAATAAATGTTCGTCAAAAACGCCCCAATCACTGCTTTGAATATCTTTATTTTGTTTTTTGAGTGTGGCATTTCCTACTAAACGCTGAAAATTTTGTGCAGGCAAAAACTGATGCAAATACTGCCAACCCACCTCACCACTCGTAAAATAGCCTGTTTCATAGCCTGCTTTCACAAAGGGAAGTGCCACAGACGCATCAAAAGGCTTAAAACGGTGCGAAGTTTGGGTAATATTATGAATAGGAATATTTATCATAAGTTCCGTTAAACTTGGTATGGTATAATTTTGATTTGAAGTAAAATTTTCAAATACAAAAAGGTCAGGAAGATGCTTTTCTAGCTCTCCAAGCGTGTTTAGTGTAGGAGAATTGAGGTCAAAATAATGTTTCCCCATACTTTCCATCATCACAAAAATGACATTTGGGGGATTTTGAGCAAGAAAATCATTTTGTGGCGTTGTTTGGTATAAATTTTCTAAATTATTAGTGGCGTTGCTAGTAAATTTATTAGCTAAACTATCTCCAAAAAATGCCTTTTCTGCCTCTTGTTTGCTATTAAAACCATAATTTTTCCAAATTTTTTCCTGTGCTTGTTTAGTAAAAATAGGTGTGGCACCTTCTTCTAAGGCTTCTTTTAAGCTAAAAAAACCATTGGTAGTAAGATAATTCAAAAACGCATTTTCTGAAATAGTAGAATGATCCACACGTAAGGTAAACTCGCCCACAGACCCACGCAAGCCAATAAAATAAAATAAGTGAAAAACTAAAAAAAATGCAATTTTTTTCCAAAGATTATTCGTTTTTTTCTCCAAAAATAAATATTTTTTTTCTCCAAAAATAAATATTTTTGAGTGATAAAAAATATTTATT
>JANYGM010000386.1 GCA_025362415.1 bacterium | reverse complement strand
ATTGCAACAAATATTTTGCTTTTATCAAAAAAAGCGTAATTTTGCATTAAAATTTAATAGCGTGGACAAGATAAGATTAGACATATTGGGGCTTTCAGCAAGCCAGACTTCTAGTGGCTCATTTGCCCTCATTTTGGGTGAAAGAGGCGGAAACCGCAGACTTCCTATTGTGATAGGAATGTTTGAAGCACAAGCTATTGCCATTGAAATTGAACAGATTACGCCAAACCGCCCAATGACACACGACTTATTTCGTTCTTTGGCAGAAAATTTCAAAATAAATATCACAGAAATTGTTATTTCTGAATTGCGTGAGGGTGTTTTTTTTGCGCATTTAGCCTGCGAAAATGACCGTAGCGTGGCTAGTATTGATGCTCGTCCCTCTGATGCTATTGCTATTGCTTTGCGTTTTGGTGTGCCTATTTTTACTACTGAAAATGTTTTGTCGGAAGCAGGCATTATTTTGACAGACAATGATGACGAAAATGCAGAAATAGTCAAAGAAGATGCTCCTTCTCCTGCTCGTGGCAATACTTCTATCAGAAGTGCCAGCAAAGATGAGCTAGAAGATATGCTAAAAAAAGCATTAGAAAATGAAGATTATGAGGGCGCAGCACGCATAAGAGATGAAATGAGCAAAAGAATGTAAGTTTGTTCAATTACGAATTAAAAATTACGAATTACGTTAATTTTTTGCGTTAAAATGTAGGGGCTTGCCTCTGCCCAACTTGCGAAAGCAAAACAACAAAAAACTGTATTAAAAACCCTGAAAGGGTTTAACAATCATAACCCCACATGGAACGTGGGGAACGACAACAAAATTTTATGAAAATTTCACATATTATTGGTATTATTGCTATTGCAGTAGCTATTGGCGTGGTTATTTCGTCTATGGGAAACACAAGTAAATATGTTTCTTTTGGTGAAGCAATTAAAATTGCAACAGAAAATAAAGATACAGACGTTCACGTAGTTGGACATCTCAAAAAAGATAAAAAAGGAAATATTTTAGAAATGAATTATAATCCTGTAGTTGATGCTAATTTGTTCACTTTCACACTTATAGACGAAAAAGGAACAGCCAAACCTGTTGTTTATTTTGATGCAAAACCACAAGATTTTGAGCGTTCTGAAAAAGTAGTTGTAGTTGGGAATATGAAAAACGAACAATTTATTGCTAAAAAAATCTTAATGAAATGCCCTTCTAAGTACCAAGATGGCAAATTTAGAGAAGCAGAAAAAGCTGTTGCAAGTGCAATTACGAATTAAAAATTACGAATTCCGAGAATTAGAAGTATTTTCATTTTTTCACCTAATCAAATGACAAGTATGTTAGATTACAGCATTATTATTATGATGTATTTGCTTACGCAACTTACTCCAACCAACAAAAATCTCACGTTTACGCTTGCAACAGACACTAAAAGGGAGAAACTTGTTCTTACTTATGATGCTAAAGCTAAACAATGGGCTGGAAAAGAACTGGGAAAACTTGAGGCGCAAGTAGTTATGATTTCTGTGGATAAGAAAAACCAAACATTTATGTTTGGTGAAGACAAAATAAGCATTAATGATTTGGTAGTTGATGATGCAAAAATAAACTGGAAAAAAGTAACCTCTATCAATGTGCCTACACGGGGCAATGCACCCAATCAAAGCCCAATTATCATAAAACGTAATAAAAAATCTATTGTCCTTTCACAACAACAAGGTGATTTGGCTAGAATCAGTAATATTACTATTAGTTGGTAAACACAAGTACGAAGTTTGAGGTACGAGATACGAAAAATAAAATATGTTTTTTTGTTACTCGTAAAACAATTCACAATTCACAACTCACAACTATTTTGAACATTTACGACCAACTTTTAGAGAAAAAAGCCACTTTAGCAGTCATTGGACTTGGTTATGTAGGGCTTCCTATTGCGCTTGAATTTGCAAAAAAAATTAAAGTTATTGGTTTTGACATCAATAAAAAACGTGTTGAAATGATGCAAAACGCCATAGACCCAAGCAACGAACTGCAAAAAGCTGATTTTGACAACACAGACATTATTTTTACGGATAATCTTGAAACACTTTCAAAGGCTAATTTTTTTATTGTAGCCGTTCCCACGCCCATAGACGAGCATAATATTCCTGACCTAAAACCGCTTCTTTCTGCCTCTGCAACTGTCGGAAAAGTGCTTAAATGTGGTGATATAGTGGTTTTTGAGTCCACAGTTTATCCTGGTTGTACGGAAGAGGATTGTGTGCCTATCTTAGAAAAAGAAAGTAATTTAAAGTTTAATATTGATTTTAAGGTAGGTTATTCTCCTGAAAGAATCAATCCTGGCGACAAAGAACATACTCTTTCTAGCATTGTGAAGGTAGTGGCTAGTTCTGATGTAGAAAGTTTGGCTATTGTAGCACAAACATACGAGCTTGTGGTGCGTGCAGGCGTACACAAAGCATCTTCTATAAAAGTGGCAGAAGCTGCTAAAATCATTGAAAACACGCAAAGAGATGTCAATATTGCGCTTATGAATGAGCTTTCTATGATTTTTGATAAAATGAATATCAATACGTATGAAGTTTTGGAGGCTGCAGGAACTAAATGGAATTTCCTAAAATTTGTGCCAGGACTTGTAGGAGGGCATTGTATTGGCGTTGACCCTTATTATTTGACTTACAAAGCGCAAGAACTTGGCTACAAACCAGAAGTTATTTTGAGTGGGCGTGCTATCAATGACGGAATGGGCGCACATATTGCTAAAAAAACCGTTCAGTTACTTATAAAACAAGGTAAAAATCCTTCTCAAGCTCGTGTACTCGTGATGGGTGTTACTTTCAAAGAAAATGTAAGCGACATTCGTAACTCAAAAGTAGCTAATGTTGTAAACGAATTGAACTCTTTTAGTTTGTCTGTTGATGTGGTTGATACTCACGCAGATAGTGCAGAAGTAAAGCACGAATATGGCTTTGAGTTACAAAATGCCCCAATAGGAAAATATGATGCTATTGTTTTGGCAGTAAACCACAAAAACTACCTAGATTTGGAGGAGCAATATTTTTTAGATATGCTCAATGAAAACGCTGTTTTTGTGGATATTAAAGGTATTTTCAGCAAAAAAATCAAAAATATTTTATATTGGAGTTTGTAAGAAAATGAGTGAAAAGCTGTTTAAAATCATTTTGAACGGCTTTTTTATTTACATAAATTTTATTTGGATAATAAGTATACTATAGGAAACCAGTTTTTTATTGAGGTTTTTTTAATGAGAAAATAAATATTTAAATTGTGAATTGTGAATGAATACAATAGAGTTGTATT
>JANYGM010000376.1 GCA_025362415.1 bacterium | reverse complement strand
TTTTGCTAAGTTGCATATTTTCTAGGGTTTAATTTCTTTTTTCCAGCTTGATATTACACTATCAACATCATTTAGGCTACTGTTTCCATAATAAACTACTCTTCCCTCTTTATTACATACCATAAAATAGGGAATGGACTTGATTTTAAGCCTATCAACTATATTTTTGTCATCTCTTAGTTGTATCCAATCTGTATTATGTTTTTTGATGGCATTTTTCCATTTATCCTCATCTTTGTCAGTAGAAATTCCGACAATCACTAATTTATCTCCATGTTTTACTTGAAGTTCTTTTAGATTTTTTATATTTGATATGCAAGGAGCGCACCAAGAAGCCCAAAAGTCAATTAGAATTATTTTATTTTCGCCAAATTGTAAGATATTTTTTGTTTTCCCTTCAACATCAATAAAATCAGCATTTTTAATTGTTTGTGTATTAAAATCAGGGCTTTCAGAAGCTTCCTCTGAGATAGTAGCCGTTTTCAAGGCATAAGCAAAAATCCTCTTCATATCCGTTGTGAATTCACCAGAAAGTGCTTTATCAAACCATTCTTTGTGTTTTTCTACATTTATCATTCTAACCATCACCTGCATTACATAATAATAGAATTCTCCTTTATCATCTTTCAAGCCAATATTATCCACAATACTTTTTATTTGATTGGCATTGACTTCATTTTCAGCAAAAGTTTCATCATTTAGCATTTTATTCTCTATAGAAATTAACTCTTGCATATCATTACTGATACTTTTTTGTGTAGGAGTGCCTGCGCAAATAAATGATTTATCTCCCTGTAATTTTATATCAATACTAATTTGACCAATCTCAAGATAAACAGGAAAAGTTATTGAACTTGTAGAAGTACTTATAACTAAGAAAATTAAGCGTTTTTTAGTAGTTTTACCTTTTAAAGTGGTTATTCCATCTTTGAATTTATTTTCATACAGAATATTTTCTTTAAAAGTAAAAGACATATCTTTTTTGAAAATGGTATTTATTTCTTTCAAAATAATACTACCTTCGTTAATATCCGTTCTCACTCTTATTTCGTAATTGGGCTGTTCTTGGCTGTTAGACGGTTCTTTACTATATCTAAAAAAAGCACTACAAAAGGAAATGAAACCTGAAATTACTTTTTTCATATTTTAGTTATATTTAAAATTAAACAAGGCAAAAAATACTTACCTTGTTCAATCAGAGGAAAATTATTTATTTTTGTGATTTTTTAGTAACCCACGCATCAACCATTGCTTTTTCTGATTTAGGAAGACTACTCAAACTTTCCGTAAAGTTGTTAGAACTCTCAGAATACGTTTGACCATCTGTTCCTTTCATTAACTCAAGGGTTTTGAGGAATAATTGCTTAGATTTTTGACCTTGACTTGATTCAAAGGAATTTACTAGTTCGGTAAATTCCTTGATGTTATCCTGATTAGGAACGATTTTATTTAGATAGTAAACTCCTTCACAACTACAACTAGCAAAAAAACCACCCGAACACTTGGCACTTTTTGAAGGTACACAACTTACCGTACACTCTCCGAACCAACCGCTTGCACTACAGGCACTCTCTCTATTTGTTTGCGCCTTACTCTGAATTGTTGCAAAACTAACAAATGCCAACACAAGAACCAAAACTTTTGAAAACTTTTTCATTATTTTTTGAATTTAATTTTTAGAAATATGCCTACTCTATGTTAAACGGCTTTTCAGCTTAACTCCGTTTGTTATTGCAATAACTAATACAAAAGTAAGGCACAAAAGCTAAAATGCTTATTCAAAAAGCAACTATTTTCAAGTAAATAAAAATATTTTTGATTAAGAAATCTAAAAAAAACTATCCAAAAAACCTATTGAAAAAGAAAGAAAAAGAAAATGTTTTTTTGTATTCTATGTTTTCTATATGCCTATGTGGTGAAAAAACAAAAAAACTCTCTACTTTGCAGTAGAGAGTTTTTTTATACAAATCAAACGAATTAGAATCTGAAATGCGAGAATGCTTTGTTTGCCTCTGCCATTCTGTGAATATCATCTTTCTTTTTTACTGCTGCGCCTTCACCTTTAGATGCTGCAATGATTTCTGCAGCAAGTCTTTCAGTCATAGTTTTTTCGCCTCTAGCACGAGCGTATTTGATAAGCCATTTAATTCCTAAAGAAAGTTTGCGGTCTGGGCGAACTTCTGTTGGTACTTGAAAAGTAGCACCACCAACACGACGGCTACGTACTTCTACGCCTGGCATCACATTGTTTAGTCCTTTTTTCCAGATTTCTAGTCCGTCTTCTTTAGTTTTTTCAGCTATCAAATCAATAGCATCATAGAAAATGTTGTATGAAATGCTTTTTTTGCCATCATACATCAAGTTATTCACAAATTTGGTAACAAGTGTATCTTTGAACTTTGGGTCAGGCAACAAATACCTTTTTTTTGGTTTTGACTTTCTCATTTTTTTGGTTGTTACTCAATCAAAATCAAGGAATTACTTAGCAAGGTAACTCACTTAATTTGACTGAAAGCTTCACAATAATTTTTAAACTAACCATTTAGTTAGTTTTATTTTTTCTTTCCTCCACCTTTCGTTGGAGCGGCAACTACTGCACCTGGTTTAGGGCGTTTAGCACCATATTTAGAACGGCGTTGACGGCGTTTTGCCACACCCGCAGTATCCAATGCACCACGAATAATGTGGTAACGTACTCCTGGAAGGTCTTTTACACGACCACCACGAATAAGAACAATAGAGTGTTCTTGCAAATTGTGTCCTTCGCCTGGAATGTAGGCATTTACTTCTTTTCCGTTGGTAAGTCTTACCCTAGCTACTTTGCGCATGGCAGAGTTAGGTTTTTTTGGTGTTGTGGTATATACACGAGTACATACACCACGACGTTGTGGGCAAGAATCCAACGCAGGCGACTTAGATTTTGTGTTCAAAACCTCTCTACCTTTTCTTACTAGTTGCTGTATAGTAGGCATTTACGTTAGAATTTTAATTCGTTTGATTTACTAAAAAAATTTGAACTGCAAAAGTACGCTTTTCTTTCTGAATAAAAAAATATCTTTGGTTATTTTTCTATAAAAATATTTCTTATTCTCTTTTCTATTATCTTTGCACCTTAAAATTATCAAATATTATTTTTATATTTTTTATCTTATTTTTTATGAAGTACGCCACATCTTCTGTTTGGTTATCATTATTATTTTTATTATTGTTTGTTCAAAGTTCTTTTTCTCAAAATTCTCAAAATATTTTCTCTTCCGAAAGATTTTTTAATGAAAATACCAACCGCAAAGGAAGAATGTTTCTTGCTTGGGGCTACAATAGAGCAGAATTTACCAAAAGTAATATCCATTTCAAAGGCAACAACACTAATGGCAATTATGATTTTACTATCAATAATACTGTTGCACTAGACAGACAGTCTGATTTTGCTTGGGATACTTACTTTAATCCTGCGTGGTTTACTGTGCCGCAATATGATTTTACTTTGGGTTACTATCTCACTAATAAATTTGCGCTTTCTATCAATATGGATCATATGAAATATGTAATGGTAGAAGACCAAATTGCCAATATTTCTGGTAATATCAACGAGGTAGGAAATCCTTATAATGGCATTTATAATAACACTCCTACAAAACTTACAGAGGCTTTTCTGACGTTTGAACACACAGATGGACTAAATTATGCTAATATTGAGGGAAGTTTTACGCAGGATATTTATAGTTCAAAAAGTGGAAATTTTGCCTTAGAAACTATGATGGGCGTGGGAATAGGTGCGTTAGTACCAAAATCTAATGTAAAACTTTTTAATTATCCTCGTAATGATGCGTGGCATCTTGCAGGATATGGCGTTTCTAGCAGATTAGGTGTAAATTTCATTTTCTACAAGAAGTTTTTTCTACAAGTAAACCTTAAAGGTGGCTTTATCAATATGCCAAATATCGTAACGAGAGGCACGAGTGTCGCAGATAGGGCTAGCCAACATTTCTTTTTTCTGCAAGAAAATGTAATGTTAGGGTTTAGTGTTCCGCTTATTAAAAAGAACTAACTGAATGTTATCTTTGTAGTTGATTTTCTTTTAACCGCAAAGGCGCAAAGTTTAAATACACGCAAAGAACGCAAGGTTATTACCATTTCTTTGCGTTCTTTGCGTGTGTTTAATGATGTGAGAAATACAGGAGTGTGATGCTCAATACATTTTTCCAGTTGCAGTGGGACACTACAACTAGGTTTTAAGATTTTTTCTAAAAATATTATTTCTATCTAAAACTAGGTTTTTGCTTACTAAAACTTGCCATCATAGCTATTTTTAAATCTTCTGAAAGCAGTTGAGAGGCGTTTAGAGTGGCGACATAATCCAAACCTTCAATTACGCTATGGTCACGAGCGTGCAAAAGGACATTTTTTGTACCACGTACCGCAGAAGGAGATTTTTCTGCAATCAAAACCGCTATTTTCATTACTTCTGCAAGCATTTCTTCCTTAGTGGCAAAAACTTTATTAACTAATTGCATTTTTTCAGCTTCCTTTGCGCTTACGTTGCGTGCCGTAAGAGAAAGTTCGTTTGCAAGCCCAAAACCAATGATTTTAGGAAGTCTTTGGAGTGTTCCAATATCTGCAATAATACCCAAATCCACTTCTTTTACACAAAAAACCGCCTCTTCTGTGGCGTAGCGCATATCACAAGCCGTAGCCAAATCAACACCACCACCCACACAAGCTCCACTAATGGCTGCAATAACAGGTTTTGCACATTTTTCAGGAGATGAAATAGCAGATTGTAAAGAAAAAATAAACTTTTTAAGGCGTTCACCTACACGTCCTTTGCAGGTTTCTTCTTCATTTATTTGGTTCATTTTCATCAACATAGACAAATCTATACCAGATGAAAAATGTTTGCCCTCACCAGAAAGAACAATTACACGAACTTCATTGTTTTCTTCCAATTCGTTGAATATCAAAGGAATTTCTTTCCAAAAATCCTCATTCATAGCGTTAGCTTTTTCAGGGCGGTTGATGCGTAGGTGAGCAACATTATTTTCTATAGAAACTAAAAAAGCGTTATAAGGCATTTGAGAGGTTGTTTTAATGAGTATTTAATAATATTTTTTCAAAGATAATGTTTTTATTTTATTTTGATTAAACCTTTCTCAAAAAATTATATCTTACACTTGATTTTGGGAAAATAACCAAATCATCATTCAATATTAACCTAAAAAAAATTACGAAAATGAAAAAATTGACCTTATTTATTCTTCTTTTTGTTGCTTCAATAGCTAGTTTGATGGCACAAGGCAAAGAAAAAATGAAATCTCCAGAAGAAAAAGCGCAAAAATACACACAACGCTTGACAAAACTTCTTAAACTTGATGATAAGCAAGTAGCCACCATAGGGCAAATCAACCTAGAAACTGCCAAGCAAATTGAGGCTTTGGGCGCAAAACCTGCCAAGCAAACACCTGCAATGAAAGAATTTCGTCAGAAAAGCCATAAAATCAATATGACCAGAATGGACAAAATCAAAGCCGTACTCACACCAGCACAACAAATTGAGCTAGAAAAACACAGAAAAGAAGTTATCAAAAGGCACAAAGACAAGAAAAAAGCAAAAAAAGATGCCAAAGATGATGACGAGGACTAAATAGAAAAGCATAATCAAAAAAGCCTTCCCAAA
>JANYGM010000374.1 GCA_025362415.1 bacterium | reverse complement strand
ATGGCGCAAGATGTACTGAAAATTGCCTTACTTTCTGAAAAAATAGCTAATCCAATGGATTTGAGCATTATTGAGGAGAAAATAAAATAAATTTAAGTAATTTGTAAGAAAAATCTTACATAAAGCATAAAAAAACACAAACTCTTTGTGTTTTTTTCTTTTTTATAACTATCTTTGAGAAAAGGTTAAGAAAATTAGAAAGAATTAGGAAAATAACTTTATTTTTTGCTTATTGTAGCCTAAACAAATCAACAAAACATTATAAATGTATGAAACGCCCTTATTTATCTCTGTTTTCTAATTTAAAAATAAACCTGATTTTTAGCCTATTTTGTGTGTTTTATTTTGCTAACCTTTCTGGTAATCAGGCATTTGCGCAACAAAAAAACTATACTTATCACCCTGTTTATATTTATCAATTTTGTAAATATGTGCAGTGGCCAGGTCAGAGTAATGAACGTGTGATTGGGGTTATTGGGAGTTCTCCTCTGATTCCTAGTTTGCAAAAAATGGCAAATGCTAAAAGCACGCCAGAAATGAGGTTTGTTATCAAAAAATTTGCTAAAATAGAAGACGTTACAGGTTGCAATATTTTGTTTGTACCAACACAAGTGGAACTTACCGCAGAACAAACCAAGCGTTTGGAAGGCAAAAACATACTTTTGATTACTGAAAATGAGAAATATATTCAAACTATGAGCAGTATCAATTTTATTTTTGTAAAAGGGCGTTTGGCATTTCAACTCAATAAAAAACAAGTTTCTAAGGCTAACCTGAAAGTCGCATCTAAACTTTTAAGTTTGGCTATTTTGGTGTAAATAATTGTGAATTAGGAATTAGAAATTGTGAATTAAATACAAGATACTGATAATCAAATAGATAAATACTAATAAAGAACTATTTTCAGAAAGTAGTTCTTTGTTTTTTGTCAAAAAATCTCAAAAAAATGAACAAAAAAAACTTTTTACTTTTGTTTTTGGATTTTTTTTTATACTTTTAAAACTATTTAAAAATCAACTGAAATTTCCTCAATAAATTTCAAAATATAAAAAGTTACTTATACATTTAACATTCATCATAAAAAATATTCATAAATGCTTAACATCATTATTTTTGGACCTCCTGGCGCAGGAAAAGGCACGCAAAGCGACAAATTGATAGAAAAATACAACCTTGTGCATATCTCTACAGGGGATATGTTTAGGGCGCACAAACAAAATCAAACGCCACTAGGTTTGAAAGTACAAGCTATTATGGATAGCGGTCAGCTTGTTCCTGATAGTATTACTATAGAAATGTTGGAAGAAGAAGTAAGCAAAAATCCTCACGCAAAAGGTTTTATTTTTGATGGTTTTCCTCGTACAGTGCCACAAGCGGCAGCATTAGATAAGTTTTTGACAGAAAGAAACGAACAAATCAAACAAGTTATTCAACTTGACGTAACAGAGTCGGAAGTAAAAGCACGCATTGAAGAACGCAAAAAAGTTAGTCAAAGAGCTGATGATGAGCAACTTACACGTCGTTTGGAAGAGTATTTTGGCAAAACTATTCACGTATTACCACATTATGAAAGTCAGCATAAGGTTACAAAAGTCAATGGAATAGGTGATATTGAGGCTATTTTTGGTGCTATTTGTGCAAGTATTGATAAAGTAGCCTAATTCAATTACAAATTACGAATTATCAATTACGAGAACCAAAATATTAAATAATATCTTGATTATCAATATTTTGTATTCATTTAAAATTCACAATTTAAAATTCACAATTATTTGGTTTTTATGAAAATAAATATTGGATTAACAGAAAAAGCACTCAAACACAATTCTACGCAACTTAGTATTTTGCTTGCTGATGAATATTTGCTTTATACCAAAACTCGTAACTATCATTGGAACGTAACTGGGGCTAATTTTCAGGAATTGCACAAGTTTTTTGAGGAGCAATATACTATCTTAGATACACAAATAGACGAGATTGCAGAGCGTGTACGTATGCTAGGAAATACGCCTGCAGCTAGTTTAAAAGACTTTTTGAAACTTACTAGACTCAAAGAGGCAAGCGTGCAAGGTGCGCAAGAAATGCTACAAAGCCTGCTAAAAGACCACGAGCATATTATAAAAGACCTTAGAATAGATATTAAAGCCACATCTGAGAATGAAGATGCAGGCACAAGTGACTTTTTGACAGCACTGATGGAAGCCCACGAAAAAATGGCTTGGATGTTACGTGCTTACATAGAAATTTAACTTTCTTTATGAAATAAGGTAACTGTTTATGTAAATTAGATAAGTAATGAGTTGTAAATAAACTCCTAAATTTAAGACTGATAAGTTGTATTTAGTTTGTATTTAGACAATGGGGCATGCCCCATTGCGTATTTATTGCAATTTTATGCTTATTTTCTCAAAATTATGAAAAGTAAATTAGGACGTTATTTACAATGTATTACTAACGAAATTGATAAATTGTATTAAAATGTAGGGGCTGGGCTTGCCCCTGCCCTCGTAGAGCAATTTTTAGCTAATTTTTTGTTTGTCGTGTTGCTTTCGCAAATTGGGCAGGGGCAAGCCCAGCCCCTACAAAATACAACCTAAACAGTTACAAAAATTCCTAATTAAGAATTATCCACCAAAATCATCAAAACGGATATTTTCTTTTGGCACACCTAAATCATCTAACATTTTAAGCACCGCAGCGTTCATCATTGGAGGTCCGCAAAGATAATATTCTATTTCATCTGGCTCTGCTTGCTTAGAAAGGTAGTTTTGAAGTAATACGTTATGTACAAATCCTACATAACCATCAGCTTGTCTGTCTTCCAAAGAAGTAGCTATTTGCCATTTATCTTCTGGCGTAGCATCAGAAAGTGCTACGTGGTAGCGGAAATTAGGGAAATCTTTTTCAATATCTCTAAACATTTCTGTATAAAAAAGTTCTTTGCGTGAACGTCCACCATACCAAAAAGAAACTTTACGGTCTGTTTTCATTGTATGAAACAAATGAAATATATGAGAGCGTAATGGTGCCATTCCTGCGCCACCACCAATATAAATCATTTCTCTTTGTGTTGGATTGATATGAAACTCACCATAAGGACCTGAAATAGTAACTTTATCACCAGGTTTTGAGCCAAAAACATAAGAAGAACAGATACCAGGGTTAATATCCATCCATTTTTTATTTACTCTATCAAAAGGAGGCGTTGCAATACGAATATTTAGCATTACAATGTTTCCTTCCGCAGGGTGATTAGCCATAGAATAAGCCCTAAATTGTTCTTCTGGATTAACCATTTTCAAACTCCAAAGCCCCATACTATCCCAATCCGCCTTAAATTTATCCGCACCAAGTGGGTCAGATGGGTGTGGTTTGATGTCTATATCTTTAAAATTTACGGTAATCTTAGGAACATCTATTTGAATGTATCCACCTGATTCAAAGTGCAAAGTTTCACCTTCTGGCAATTTTACTACAAATTCTTTGATAAACGTAGCTACATTATAGTTAGAAACCACCTCACACTCCCATTTTTTGATACCAAAAATCTCATCAGGAATTCTAATTTCCATATCTTGTTTTACTTTCACTTGACAAGAAAGGCGTACGTGGTCTTCTTTTTCTTTGCGAGAAAGCTGCCCCACTTCTGTAGGAAGTACATCTCCACCACCAGAAAGCACTTGACACTTGCACATAGCGCAAGTACCACCACCACCACAAGCAGAAGGCAAAAATATTTTTTTATCTGAACCAGCAAGCGTGCTTAACAAGGTAGAGCCAGCCGACACAACAAGCGGGTTTTCTCTATCTCCATTGATAAAAATGCGTACATCTCCACTAGAAACGAGTTTTGCTTGTGCAAAAAGTAGCAAAGCCACCAGCAAAAGTATTACTACGGTAAAAGCAACAGCAGAAGCAATAATAATTTCTGTCATTTTTTGGTTTTGTTTAAGTTATCTTTAATGTTTTTTTTGCAAATATATTGAAAAATGCTTACTTTTCAACAAGTTGTTTGAAAAAATTGTTAGAAAAATGAAATATTTTGAGAAAGTTTTTGAAGGAGATATGTTACTCACAAGAAATATTAACCTTATCAGGTAGGCTGTTC
>JANYGM010000355.1 GCA_025362415.1 bacterium | reverse complement strand
CTGACGGTGCAGAAAACTCTAAGTGCTTGATGTTTGTTCCTTGCATTCATTCAAAAAGCGGGGGAAGTCTAGTATAACCTTCAGAACAGCCTACCACAAGGGTCGTACCCTACAAAAATACATATTAAATTTATTTTATTATTTTATATTATTGATAATCAAGTAGTTATATTATCCAAAATAATTAGCATAAATTTGCAACGAAACTTTTACAGTAACAATGAATACAAAAACTAATTTGTATTCAAAATTTCGTAGCCACTTGATTTATCAAGTGGTGTTTTGGCACAAAACAAATGAGGTAGAACAACCAGTTTGGCATTTTGTTCTCTACCATTTGTTTTGTCCCAAAACAGCGTTTTGATAAATCAAACGCCTACATAAAAATTACTTAAATCTCCCCAAAATCAACATAAAAAACCCTTTACAAACGAAAAACTACCTTTCATAAAACGGTTTATAGAATTGTTGTTGGCATTTAGTTTATTTGCATAGAAAATAAAACTAAATCATTTTTTTCAACACATATTTTAACCTTAATTTTTATGCAAAAAAGTATCATTCTCGTTTTACTAGCATTCTCGTTAGTAGGAACATCATTTGTAGGAGCTAATATCACTACAAAACAACCAAATGTAATTTTGACACCACAAACCAAAACTGGAGTTCAATTTATAAATGACACAGGACGTGAAGTTCACATTTATATTGGTTCAAGCCGTACATTGATAGGTAAAAATGGTGTTACTTATGTTAGTTGTGCTGATTGTGCAGCAGGTAAAAAAGTTTTCCGACAAAGAAACGATATTATCCAGAAAGGAAGCCTAATGCTTGTATTAGATGCTAGTATGTGCGGAAAAAAAATAAAACTTTCTCAGTATTTGTAAATAGAGTTGCTGCGTTTATGAAACAAACATTTTTCTTTCTTTAGACCTTCGTGGTTTGTATCTCCACAAACCACGAAAGTGAAAAACAAACCATTTATGTTTGTGAGATGCCAAAAACGTATTTTCTTTTTTCTGATTCTACTTATCCAAAGGGCAAGCTACTAAAAATTATTGGTGGCAACCCAAAGACAGGAATGATAAAAATTGGTCAAGAGGGCGGAATAGAGGAAAATAATTATGAGGTAATTGAAGCTCCAACGGAATTAAAACGCAAATTTTTTAATGGTAAGACACAAGTTTTACTACTCGCAAAATAATCAAATAAATTCTACACAAAAAAAGAAAATCTATATGAAAAATCTAAAATGCAAACTATTAAATTTCAGAGTATTGTCGCTTTTTGTCTTATTTTTGTTGTTATTTGAGAACTCAAATGCACAAAAATTTATTGGAAAGAATTGGGTAAATGCAGGCATTAGTTCCTTAGATGATGACAAAACAGGTTACATAAACAAAGTAAGTGAGATGTTTCAAGGTTCTAAATTATATTTTGATAAAGAAAACCTTAAAATCTCCTTTGAAAATGGCAAAAATTATACTTTTGGGTACGAATGGAAAGCTGATACCAAAGTGTTGCTACTCAATTTTACAGGAAAAGACCTCAAAGATGCTCATATAAATTTTTTGTACTACTATAGTTATCTTTGCAAACAAGAAGATGATTCAGAATTTTTAGCATTGTCGTTTTTAGTGCCAGAAAAGTCGGGCATTATCAATCCTAAGGCAAAACCTAAATTTAGCTTATCCTACCGTAAAAAATAATCAAAAAAACAATGAAAAAACTTTTTATTCTCTCCTTTTTGTGCTTTTTGGCAATCAATGCTTTTGCCCAAAGTTCTATAACAGATTTTTATAATGCCAAAGTAAAACAAATGTCAACGGCGGATATGGGTGGTAGCGGTTTTAAGCTAAATATTACCAAAGACAACACAAAAAATGGCTTTTTGGCTTATGATTATTCTCCTGCATTGGGATATATGGCGGGCGTTGTGAGCAGTCCTGAAGAAATGGCATATTTTACCTCCAAAAATGGGCAAAAATTTGTAGCGGTTGTCTCGTTTAGTTGTATGAGCAAAAATCCTTGTTTTGCCCAATTACCTAAATTTTACACCTTATCTAACGGGATTTTGACAGATAAAACTGATAAATACTTGTCATCTAAGATAGAAAATCAAATTTCAGAGGCAATTTCAGAAAAAAATGGCGGACTCTTATTCAAATTAGGTACTGCTGTGAAACTGACACGTTGGGTAAAACTCCCGCAAGTTGGTACTACCATTCAAATTGGTTTGCAAGAGTTTGGTGATGAGAAATTTAAGTTTCATCTTGCTTGCGAACTAGAATTTAATGCAACTAATGGTACTTTTCAATTCGTAAAAAAATAATATCTTTCTGATACTAACGACCCAAAGTTAAAAGCCTTCAAAATTGTAGAATTTTGAAGGCTTTTATTTTAGCTACTCATTTTTTCTTGTAAGGCTGTGATTTGCTCAAATGTAAGTCCTGTAAACTTCATTATCTGTTCAATAGGCATTTTATCTTGTAGCATTGTTGTTGCAATTTCTTCTTTTCCATCAAGTTTTCCTTCAAGGTAAAGTGGGAATTTGGTGAAATCAATGTTATTTGACATAATTTTAGGGTTATTTTTTATGGTTTTTTCTACAACTTCTGAGAGTTTGCGCAAATTGGCGAGCATAAGAATGTCTATTAACAGTTCATTGCGTTCAATAATATTATCAACATATTTCAAAACGCTCTCTACTATTATATCTACTACTAAAACTGCATCCAGGCTTTGAAAGTTCCCTAAAATAGCAAATACAAGCGTTTCTTTATCTTTTAAAAATTCGTCATAAGGAATACTACTAATATTCATGATTTTATACTGGTAGGTATAATAACCAAAATCCAGCTCAAAAAGCATTTTACTTTGCAGGTATTTATCACGCTCCAAATGCCCTAAATATATTACGGCTTGCCTAATTGGCATAAAAGGCTTAACAATATCTTTTTCTATTTTGTTGTAAGTTTCGTTTAGAAGAGCCGCATACGTAAACATTCTATTGTGCATATTGCCGTCGTCATCTGTCTGAATTTCCAAATGAAAAATGCTTTTCTCCTTTTCTTTTCTATTCGTTTGTGAATTTAGCAATTTAAAAAAGACAGTTTTACCATTTTTTTGAAAATGCTATCATATTTTGTATTCATTCATAATTCACAATTCATAATTCACAATTACTCACCCATATTTTATTTTCTGTTTTTCTTTCTTGCTTTTTTTTCTGTTTTACGCTTGCTTTTTTTCTTTTTTTGGTCTGATTTGGATACAAAAACATTACTTTTTGAAGGATTTTCAGAAGGAATATGCAAAATATTATCTGATGAATTTCTATTTAGGTTGCTAAGTAGATTTGGGAAAAATTGTCTTTCATATGTGCGGTTTTCTGTCATTCCTAATTCAATTTCCAAATCTTCCAAATCTCCTGCGACATTCACATCAATATAATCTTTTTCAAAAAGTTCTTTGAAGGTTTCATAATGTTTCCCCCCTAACTCCAAATCTAGCAAATCACAGTAAATCAAGCCATTTAGTTGGTATTTGTATTCATTTTTCTCTTCCAAATCTTTTGCGTTTCCATTGTCTTGAATTTTGGCTAGCAAAATATTTTCAATATTTTCTTGTTTATCTGGATTTTGCCTATAAATAGCCGCAAAAAGTTCAGTAATAGCGGATTGTAATCTTTCATTCTTGGGATTTGTTGTTGGTTTATATTCTGCTGCTAACCTCTCAAAAATTTTCGCATATTCTGAAAAAAGTGCAAAAATCTGCACGAAATCTTCCCAATAAACATCACAAAGCTCATCTACATATTTAGAAATGTCCAAAAATGTATTTACAATATCCTTGTGTTGATAAAGTGCCAAAGTACGCCAAGCGTGTGCATTATGAAACTCATTTAGTTTGCCATTTTCAGTCCTTGAGTTGTATATTTCAATACTTTCTGTCCATACTTCTTTGTCTTCAAACACTTCAAAAAGTGTTTCAAAGTCATCAGCATTGAAAATATTGAGGTAATCAACTGTTAGTTTACCTTTATCATCAAACAACCGCCAATTAAAATTATCATCATTGGGTAGTTGCCTAAGTTTGTCTATTGTTTCTTGACGCATTTTTTTGATTTATTTTTATTGTTTTTGGTAGAAAAACCTTCAAAATTGTACTATTTTGAAGGTTTTATATTTTATTTTAATATTTTCATTGTTAAATAATTTTGTCTTTTTATTTTTACAATGACTTAACAATCAATATTTTATATTCGTACCTCGTACTTCTTATTTCGTACTTCGTACCTCGTACTTATGACCCCACTTTAAACCCAATTCTGCTTTGAGATGAGCTAGTGTCTAGGTTTTCGTCAAACTCTTTTACATCAGCCAAAATCAGCATTGAAATTACTTCTGGGGTACGTTCTGCCTTTGTGATAGATGCCATACGCAAGTTCTGATTTTTGATAGCTTGCAAAACAACTTTTCTAATAGAACGTGCATTACCAAAAAACTTATCTCTTTTTCCGTAAAGGTAATCAAAATACTTTTTCAGATGTGCAATAGCTTCATCATCAGCCGTTAAACCTTCATTTTTGAGAAGTGCCACGCCAATTTCTGTGAGTTCTTCCACATTATAATCTTCAAATTTAATGGTAACGTCAAAACGAGAGGCAAGACCAGGATTTGAAGATAAGAAAGTTGCCATATTATCTGTATAACCAGCCACAATCACCGCAAACTGACCACGTTTGTCTTCCATTTGTTTTAAAAGCGTTTCTATTGCCTCCTTTCCAAAATCACTTTCAGAATGGCTTGTAAGCGCATACGCCTCATCAACAAATAAAATTCCGCCATTTGCTTGACTGATTTTATCCATTGTTTTTGTTGCAGTTTGTCCTACATAACCTGCTACAAGTCCTTGTCTGTCAGTTTCTATACAATGTCCACGCTCCAAAACGCCCAACGCTTTGTAAATTTTAGAAATAATGCGGGCTACGGTTGTTTTTCCTGTGCCAGGACTTCCTGTAAAGACTGTATGCAACGAAAATTTATTGAGAACATCTCTGTTTGATTCTCTATAAAAGCGTACCAGTTTGACAATCTCCACAACTTCCTCTTTCACGCCACGCAAACCAATCATTTTGTTAAGTTCGTCCATTGCTTCTGCCAGCATCTCGTCATCAACTTCAATATTTGGGATTTCTTTTTTATTGAGTTTGAATATTCCTTTGACATCTTCCAACTGAATTTCTTGTAATTGTTGGTGATTCAAATCTTCTAGTTTTCCTAGTTTGATGACACGCAAACCCATATTCATTTTTGCCTCTTCTACCAAAGATGCTACCAAACGAGCATTTCCAAAAGAAATATCTCTATTTCTGTATGCTTCTGTGAGTTGTTTTTTGATGTAAGCACGAGCATCTTCATTGAAAATAACTTTGCGTTTTTCAGCTTTCATATCTAAGATTTGCAACAAATCTTGTGGCAAATAATCAGGGAAATTATACACCAAATTAAACCTAGATTTTAGTCCAGGATTAGAATTAAGGAAAATTTCCATCTCATTTGGATATCCAGCCACAATAATAGCCAAATCACCTGCACCGTCAGACATTTCTTTAATCAAAACCTCAATAACTTCTTTTCCAAAATCTTGCCCATCTTGGTCACCTTTTCGTGCCAAAGAATAGGCTTCATCAATAAAAAGAATACCTCCTCGTGCTTTATCTATCATTTCTTGCACTTTTGGTGCAGTTTGCCCAATGAATTTCCCTACCAAATCAGCCCTACCAACTTCTACGACAGTTCCTTTTGAAAGTAAGCCCATTTTGTTATAAATCTTGCCCAACATACGTGCTACGGTGGTTTTTCCTGTACCAGGATTTCCCATAAAAACAGAATGTAGGCTGATTTGACCGCTTTCCTCAAAACCTTGTTCTTGACGCAATTTCAAGAATTTAAGATAATGCGTATAATCACGCACTTTGTCCTTTACGCTGTCCAAACCAATCATTTCTGTTAGTTCTTCCATTATTTCGTCCAAAGATTTTTCTTTGTCGTCTGCTGCTGCAAAACCTGTAAAAATAGGCGCACCGCTTGCATCAGGCTTGTGTACGGTAGGAATTCCCTCTACAAATTTATCAGAAACCTCAAATGGCACAACTGCCATCATATGATCCATAAATAGCACTTCAAGCGTGTATTTGTCTGTAAACCAAGTACCTGTATTTTGCGCTCCCCAACCAGAAGTAATAGTAAAATTAGCCTCGTTTGGACCTACATAACGGAGTTCTGTTGTGTAGCCTTTGAGTTGT
>JANYGM010000354.1 GCA_025362415.1 bacterium | reverse complement strand
TATACACAATGCATCAATATTAGCAGACCACTTATATTCAATGGAAATGGTTCTTTGATAGAACCTGCTACTGCTTGCAATCAGGCTATTTTAATTACTGCTAATGACGTAATTATCAAAGATTTGACCCTTAAAATCAATGGTAATTTTGTGCCTGCAGGTATCTATGCAAATGCACAAACACGTTTAGGCTTTAACAATATTTCCTGTTTTATAACACTTGCAGGAGCTACTACTTTTACCAATTCTCAGGGGCTTGCCACAAATAGTGTGGGATTTGCGGTATTTGGCACAGGTACAGAAACAATTAGTATCAAAAATTGTATAGTAAAAAACTTCGCTATACCACAATTTCAACGAGGTATTTGGATAAAAAATATGATAGCAACCATAGGTGGCGCAACACCAGCAGAAGGCAATACTTTTTATGGTGATGTTCATTCTGCATTATTAGAAAATTTAAAAGCACCAACACTTTTTCAAAATAATACTATTGCTACTTTTAATAATGGAGTTGGGTTATATTTAGGCGGTTGTACTAATTCTAGTGTACGTAATAACACTTTTAATACATTTGTGACAGCCTTTATTTTCACGCATATACGTACGAATAGTGGTTGGTTAAGTACGCAAACTGCACCTTATCAAAGTATGACGCTTAATATACTTTCTAATACTTTTAGTGCTGCCAATCCAAATACTGGGATAGGAGTAGAGTTGCTTAATTCTAATAAAGGTGGTGCAAGCCCTGATTATGCTACTGTTAATATTGGTATTTTGGGAAGTGAAAACACTTTTAATGCTAACCTAAAAAAATGTATTAGACTTTCTCCTCTAGCTACAAAGGAATATAATGATGATGTCCAAACTGCTTTTAATCTCTATGATTTAGGTGCAGGTGTTAAAACGCCTGCTGCTATGACACTTGCAGAGCTTTTTACTTTGGAGGATAAAATTGACCATAAAATTGATTTTGGGACAACAGGTTTTGTTAATGTAATTACTAATAATACATATATTACCCCTATTAGTTTTGAAATTCCTACTACTGCTAATGCAGCTGTACAACGTGCCGTAGATGCTGCACCACAAGGGGGAATAGTAAATATTAAATTTGGTAGTTATACAGGTACAACAACCATTACAAAAAATCTTACCTTTAATCCTTCTACTGCAGGTACAGTTTCAATAGGCACACTTGCAATGAATGGTGTAGGGAAAATACTGAATATTACTGAAAATATGACCCTTTCAGCTGGGCTTATCTTGACTGATGGTATCATAAAAAATCCGCTAAAAATTCTTACTTTTAGTAATTCTTTTGCGACACTCGTGGAAGGAAATGGTTTTGTTACGGGCAGTGTAGAGGTTTTAAAAACTTTTTCTGGTACTTATAATTTTATTTTCCCTGTGGGAGATGAAATAAATGGCTACAAACCTTTTAGAATAAATAATATTAGTCTTTCAGGCATAGATATTATTGTGAGTACAGATTTGTCTGCGCCAACTATTGCAGCAGGAGTGCAACCTATTAGTTGCCTTTTGAATAGATATTGGAGAGTCATTTACAAAAATAGTACACTTTCTTCTACTGCGTTTACTTATGGTGCAAGTTATGCCACTATTGATGGTATAGACCCTCTTAGAGAGCCTTTGGCAGTTATTGGGCTTTCTACTAATAATGTCAATACCAATTATACAAGTATAAGCACCCCACCGCCTAGTGGTGGCACTATTACTTCCGCAGGGCAAGTTGGTGTTATTGCAGCTAATTCAAACTTGTATGTTCGTTTAGGCGTGAATTATCCTGCACCTGTTTTTACTATTACTGGTGCGGCATCTGTTTGTGCAGGGGGAAGTATTTCCCTCACCATCAATAATCCGCAAGCAGGAGCTACTTATACGTGGACTGGTATAAGTTTTACTGCTACAGGAATAACTGTTAGTATTCCTAGTAGTGCCATAGGTGCAGCAGGCGTAACAGGAAACATCAATGTAACTGCCACAGATGTAGGAGGTTGCCCTAGTCAGCCTGCAGCAAAAAGTATTACAGTTATAACCCAACCAGTTGCTACTTTTAGTTATTCATCTTCAAGTATCTGTAAATCAGCAGGAACAGCCACACCAACGGCAACACTTAACGCTGGCAGTAATTTTACGGCAACTCCTGCAGGTCTTTCTATCAATGCAAGTACGGGCGTAATAGATTTAACTACATCTACATCAGCTACTTATGTTATTACTCACAACATTCCAGCCGCTAATGGTTGTACTGCTGTGAGTGCCACTTTCAGTTTGACTATTTCGGATTTGCCTGCATCAGCTACTATTACATCACCAATAACCACTATTTGTACAAGTCAAAGTGTGTTACTTACTTGTACCACAACGGGTACAGGGCTAATTTATCAGTGGAAAAATGGAGCTACTCCTGTTGGAACAAATAGTACCACATTCACTGCCACCACAGCAGGAAGTTATACTGTTGAGATTTCTAATGCTATTTGTACCACACCAATAGTTTCTAATACTATTGTGATGACCATAGTAACACAACCAGTAGCTACTTTTAGCTATTCCTCATCAAGTATTTGTAAATCAGCAGGAACAGCCACACCAACTGCAACACTTGATAGTGGAAGTAATTTTACGGCAACTCCTGCAGGTCTTTCTATCAATGCAAGTACAGGCGTGATTGATTTAACTACAAGTACATCAGCTACTTATACTATTACTCACGACATTCCAGCTGCTAATGGTTGTACCGCTGTGAGTGCCACTTTCAGTTTGACTATTTCAGAACTTCCTGCAAGTGCCACTATCACCTCACCCATTACTACTATTTGTACAGGTCAAAGTGTGTTATTAACTTGTAC
>JANYGM010000277.1 GCA_025362415.1 bacterium | reverse complement strand
GAGTAGTGAGTAGTGAGTAGTGAGTAGTGAGTAGTGAGTAGTGAGTAGTGAGTAGTGAGTAGTGAGTAGTGAGTAGTGAGTAGTGAGTAGTGAGTAGTGAGTAGTGAAATACATTCTACGTTGTATTCCACTACTCACTACACACTATTTCACTACACACTATTTCACTACACACTATTTCACTACACACTATTTCACTACACACTATTCCACTACACACTATTCCACTACTCACTAAAAAAAGAGCCTTCTTCTGTTTTGGTAGAAGTGGCTACAAGTTCGTTAATAGTAGCTATTTCTTCTTCTGTAAAATAACGCCATTTTCCTTCTTCAATACCTTCCAAAGTGATGTTCATAATGCGTGTACGTTTAAGTTTGGTTACATTATAACCTAAATACATACACATTTTTCTGATTTGGCGGTTTAATCCTTGTTTTAGGATAATACTAAAAACCTTTTTACTTTCTTGTGTTACTTTACATTTTTGGGTAATAGTGTCCAAAATAGGTACACCAGCCGACATTTTCTTAATAAATTCTGCCGTAATAGGTTTATCAACGGTTACAATATATTCTTTTTCGTGGTTGTTGCCTGCACGCAAGATTTTATTGACAATATCACCATCATTTGTGAGGAAAATAAGCCCTTGTGAGGGTTTATCAAGTCGTCCAATAGGAAAAATACGTGTAGGATACTTCAAATAATCAATAATATTGTATTTGTCTTTCAAATCTGTGGTACAAGAAACGCCCACAGGCTTATTAAAAGCCATATAAATAATTTTATCCTGCGTTTTGAGCGGTTTGTCGTTGATTGTTACTACATCTCCCTCAAAAACCCTATTTCCAAGTTTTGCTACTACGCCATTTATCTTGACTTTCCCCTCGTCTATAAGTGTGTCTGCGCCTCTACGAGAGCAAAAACCCGTTTGACTAATGAATTTATTGAGATTGGTTGAGGTTGGTTCGTTCATATTTGTTTCACTTAAATTTATTATTGCTGTTCTCTAATTATTTGGTGTCTAGGGTGTGCAGGCAAAATACAGGTAACACTTTCCGTTCCAATATCAAATATAGGGATAGGGCAGCCTTCTTCTTTCATTGTTCTGAAAATAGTTGGTATTCCTTGTCCTTCTGATTGCGCTAATTGTAACTTATTAAATAAATAGGCAAAACTTTGATTTCTCCATCTAGGGCTTGCTGTGCCACTTAAAAACTTATCTTTATCTACGCCCCAATGCAGGCTACCAGGAGAAACAATTTCAATTCTATCTGCAAATATAGTTATTCTGATAGGCGTTGGAATTTCGTAATCTCTATGAACAATAGCATTGATAAGTGCCTCCTGCAATGCTCTAATGGGGTATTTTACCTGATTGGGCTTTGTGCTTGTTTTATCAAATGCGGTATATATTTGTGTATTCAATAATGAAATAGCTCTTTTTGCTTGTTCAATGATTGAACCTGTAAATATATGCCTTTCTGCAGTTATTTCGCTTCTATCTGTCCCTTTATATATTGAAATTATTGTATGCGCTTCAGAAAAGGAAGAAGTAATACTACTTTTTTTTCCAAACATCAATAGGGCAAAGTTTCGTGGTTGTAATAGACCAGTAAAATTATTTCTTACAAAAAGCGGTGGTACAAGTTCAGCAATTTGTTCTCTATCAGAAAAATACTCTTCTAATGGTTTTCCTTGATGAAAAAGTCCCATTTCTTGAATACTATCACGAAAAACAAATATATCAATATCCGCTTCTGTTACGTTAGGCGTAACTCTTTTATCAAAATATTCTATTTTTTGCTTTTTTACGAGTAATTGTGTCAAAATGCCATTTCTTGCTTCTTTGGTTTCTCTACTAATTCTCACATAATAATTTACACTCTCTCCATCTCTATATGTATGGGCATCAGGGCTTGCAAGCACGACAAAAACAAGTATTCTGGTGCTTTTATCTGTTGGATTATCTAATTCCTGCACAATGGGCGCAAGTGCAGGGCTTACATAATCTCTACAATGTTGTAAAACTTTGCCTTCTATTTCTTTTAATTTTTCTGCACTTAAACCAGTATATAAAACTTTTGGAAAGCCAAATTCATCTTTTGTTTCTTTTGCA